>NZ_JACHIA010000013.1 GCF_014202995.1 Longimicrobium terrae | reverse complement strand
CGCGGCTCAGCACCTTGCCATTCGCTCGGGTCGCTATGACCAACTCCCCAGAGGACTTTCACCTCCAAGCTCCAGCCCATGCCGGGCACACAACGGGCGAGCCCCGCATCCAGGGAGGATGCGGGGCTCGTGTTTCCCAATTCCCTCGAAGAAAACCCGGCTGTTCCTCCAAGGCTTCTGCGGGGGGAGCCTGACAGCTGTATCGTGAAGCTTTCCGCCGTTGCCGCGCAACTTCAGTTGCTCAGCGGGCGAGCCGAACAGCCTGCACGGACTTTCTCAGAATCTGTATCAGGCAGCGTTGGAATGCCGGCCGGCTACTGCTGTGATCCCACGATGCACGCTAACGCGAACTGCACCCCGGCGATCAGGTAGACCGCGTTGCACAGGATTCCCGCTGCCCGCGCGATCCACGGGTCTTCCGACGCGCCGGACGCCGCGCCCAGGTAGAGGCCGCAGGCCGCCCCCAGCGGGATGGCGAGCCACAGAAGCGCGATCGCGTTCGCGGCCGCGTTGCCGATCCCTTCCGCGAGCAGCGCGGAGAACATCCCCATCCCCACCAGCATCACGGGCAGCAGGATGGCCTGCGCCACCAGCAGCGTGATGCAGACGCGGATGGAGGCGTACGGGCCGGCCGGGCTCCAGAACGGGGTGCGGGACGAGAGGCCGCGTACCACGGATGAGCGGTTCATCGATGCATCGGATCAGGGGGCAGACGGCCGGCGCGGACGGGGGGAGGAAATATGGCGGGAACGCTGTTATATTGGGGAATGATCTCCGTATCCAATCTCGAAAAGTCCTTTGGCGACCGCGTTCTGTTCCAGGACGCCGCCTTTCAGCTGAACCCGGGCGAGCGCTACGGCATCGTAGGCGCCAACGGGTGCGGCAAGACGACCCTGCTCAGCATTCTGAGCGGCGACACCGACGCCAGCAAGGGTACCGTCAGCATTCCCAAGAGCGCCCGCCTGGGGGTTCTGCGGCAGGACCAGTTCCTGTACGAGGACCAGCAGGTGCTGGAAGTGGCGCTCATGGGCCACGGCGAGCTGTGGGCCGCCATGGTGGCCAAGGAAGAACTGCTGGCCAACGCGCACGTGGAGTTCGACGCGGACCGCTTCAGCGAACTCGAAGAAACGGTGCAGCGCCTGGACGGCTACACCGCCGAGGCGCGCGCGGCCACCATCCTGGAGGGCCTTGGCCTTCCGGCCGAGGTGCACCGCCAGCCTCTGTCCACGCTTTCCGGCGGCTTCAAGCTGCGCGTGCTGCTGGCCCAGGTGCTGGCCGGCTCGCCCGATGTGCTGCTGCTGGACGAACCCACCAACCACCTGGACATCCTCTCCATCCGGTGGCTGGAAAAGTTCCTGCACGACTTTGACGGGCCCGTCGCCGTGATCTCGCACGACCACCGCTTTCTGGACAACGTCGCGTCGGCCATTCTGGACGTCGACTACCAGACGGTGACGCTGTATCACGGCAACTACACGGACTTCCTGGAACAGAAGGTGGAAGACCGCGACCGCAAGGAAAAGGAAATCGAGGGGCGCCAGAAGGTCATCGCGCAGCAGCAGCAGTTCGTGGACCGCTTCAAGGCCAAGGCCAGCAAGGCGCGCCAGGCCCAGAGCAAGCTCAAGATGATCGAAAAGCAGCGCGAGCAGCTGGAGGAGCTGCCGGGTAGTTCGCGCCGCTACCCCAAGTTCCGCTTCGTGCAGCGGCGGCCCAGCGGCAAGGACGTCATCCGCATCAAGGGAATCTCCAAGTCCTTTGGCGACAAGCACGTGCTGCCGGGGGTGGATCTTTCGGTGCAGCGCGGCGACCGCCTGGTGATCATGGGGCCCAACGGCATCGGCAAGTCCACGCTGCTCAAGATCCTCATGGGCGACCTCAAGCCGGATACCGGCGAGGTGGAGTGGGGATACGAGACGCACCCCGGCTACTTTGCGCAGGACCACCACGAGCAGCTGGGCGAGTCCGAGCGCACCGCCGAGGAGTGGCTGTGGGACTACTGCCCGGGCAAGGACCGCGGCTTCGTGCGCGGCCACCTGGGGATGATGCTGTTCAGCGGCGACGACGGCGAAAAGCGGCTTTCGGCGCTGTCCGGCGGTGAGGCGGCGCGCCTGGTGTTCAGCCGGCTGGCGCTGGAGCAGCCCAACGTGCTGGTGCTTGACGAGCCCACCAACCACCTGGACCTCGAGAGCATCGAGGCGCTGGTGCAGGGGCTGCAGACGTACGACGGCACGCTCATTCTGGTGTCGCACGACCGGTGGTTCGTGGGGCAGCTGGCCACGCGCGTGGTGGAAATCAGCCCCAAGGGAATCCGCGACTTCCTGGGCACCTACCAGGAATACGTGCACTCCTGCGGCGACGACCACCTGGACGCCGACACCGTGGTGCTCAAGGCCAAGCGCGAAGACAAGAAGGCCAAGCGCGAGCCCGCCGCGGCGCGCTGACTTCCGCGCTCTGCCGGGATCGATGAATGGAGCCCCGCGTCCCCGGACGCGGGGCTTTGTCGTTCCGCCTGCCGCCGTTGCCGCGACGGATTCACCTGCCTCGGGCGACAGGATCGGACGTTCCGCGGCCCACGTGAAACCCGCCGCGGGGCGCACCGTACGCTCCGGCGCGGCGCCGCACGCCGCAGAACGCCGCGCCCGCCCTCCGACGCCGCCCTCATGCCCCTTTCCGCACCCGCCCCTTCCGCCGCGCCGCTTCCCCGCCGCGGAGCCGTGGCCGGACGAGTCGCCCTGTTCTGGGGCGGATACATGGTGATCCTGCGCGCCGGAGGAATCGCGCAGGGGATGGTGCCGCCGCCGCTGCGGTCGCTGGTGTGGGGCACGGTGAGCGCGGCGGGCGTGCTGGGCCTGACGCTCGTGTTTCTGCGGCGCGAAGGGCGCGGCGCGGACAGCGTGGGCGTGCGGCCGGGCCGTGGCGGCGCGGGCAGGATGGCGGCCGGGGCGGTGATCGGCGCCGGGCTGTACGCCGCGCAGCTGGGGCTGTCGGCCGCGCTGGCGGGGCCCATCCGGCTGGAGCCGGCCGGCGGCGCGGGGGGGAACGCGGCGGTTCTGGCCGCGGCGACGTATCTGGCGCTCGCCTGCATGGAGGAACTCGGGTTCCGCGGATACCCGCTCCGCTCGCTGCATGCCCGGTTCGGGCTGTGGCCGGCGCAGGCCGCCGTGGCGCTGGCGTTCGGGCTGAGCCATCTGGCGTTCGGCTGGCCGCTCACCGCGATCCTGACGGGGGTGGTTCCCGGCGCGCTGCTGTTCGGCATGGCGGCCGTCGCGTCGCGGGGGCTGGCGCTTCCCATCGGGCTGCACGCGGCGTGGAACCTGGCCGACTGGGCCGTGGGGCGAAAAGACACAGCGGGATTGTGGACCCTGGTGGTGGATGAGGGGCTGCGCGGACGGATGCAGGCGGTGGGTGCGTTCAGCTACCTGGCCGTGCTGGGGCTGGCGACGGCGGGGTTCTGGGCGTGGCATCGCCGCGGCGGTGGACCGGGCGACGCGGCCGTGGCGCCCGCGCCGGGGTGAGGGCCGCGGTCGCCCCCCTTGACCGGGGGTGTTAGATTGTGTGCAGCGAGTTCACGTTCTCTCTCCGGAGGTCGGGTTTGTCAGGGATCGATTTCCAGGCCGAGATGGCCGCGTCGCTCAAGCGGCGCTCGGTTGAAACGGCGCGGGTGCTGCGCGAGGCGCGTGCGCAGGCCATCCGTACCTCGCTTCGCCCGGGGCCCACGCGGCTCGAGGTGGAGGAGTGCGCCGCCAGCCTTTATCCCCGCCTTGCCCCGGAGCTTCTGCTCGAGGCGGTGGAACTGGTCTGCGAGCGTAACGGCTCCCGCTAGACCGGCTGAACGTCTGTGAACGAGGCCCCGCATCCACCCGGATGCGGGGCCTCTTCGCGTCCGCCCGCCCCGGTTCGTCCCTGCCGCCCATGACCCGGCAACCGCCTCGCGCGCCCTGTGGCGTGACGATGGTTGATGGTCGATGGCGATACGCAGGCGGCGTCGATGCACTGCGTTGGGCGATGGCGATCGCTGACGATGTGCGCCCACGGGCGTAATTCCTGAGAGGGCGTGCGCCGGCCTCTCCGTCACGCCGAGGTCATGCGCGACCGAAGGATCTGCTCTCCGCCGAGCCAACGTCGCGACACGCACCGGGCCGGCGTTCCCTTGCGGCGCTCCGTGCCGCTGCCGCGCCCGAACTCAGGTGCAGCGAAGGGTAGATCCTTCGGCCCGCAGGGGCCCGCGCGAGGGCTGTTCCGGCGTGCCTGGGCCTCAGGATGACGCCTTTACGGCGTGAGCCGTCGTTGGGGCCAGTCTGAGCCAGGGTGGACTGGGTTTCTCATCACCTTCTCAGGATGACACGGTGCGGGGCGGCCGGACCCGATGCGAGGCGAGGCGATTGCCTGTCGTCCCGAGCGGGCGCGGGCCGCTTCCTTCGAGGTGGACGACGCATTGGCGCGGAGGGCGGCCCGCGCAACTCTGCCGCGCGCGCCGAAGCCGCCGATGCAGTCCGCGCAGGCGGACTTCGTGCCTTTCCAGCGGCGAATTCATTCGCTCCCGGACGGCCGACGCGCCAGGCTCGCAGACCCACGCCGATACTTCCGCCGCAGTCCGCGCAGGCGGACTTTGCGCCGTTGTTGCCGCGACTTCAGTCGCCCCGGTCCCCCGGCCGCGGTTCCACGAAAGGCCCCTCACCCACGCCCCACGTTCCCGTTACGCGGCGGCGGTGGTATCATTCCGTCCCGCGGCGGCAGCGCGGGGGGCGCGGCGCGCAAGGCGGCCGGCCGATTTGGAAATACAGGGTCAGGGTCATGGATTCAAAGATGGTGCTGGAGATCGTGGGATACGTGGCGAGCGTGCTGGTCGCCATTTCGCTGATGATGAGCTCCATCCTGCGGCTGCGGCTGATCAATCTGGTGGGGTCGGCCGCGTTCACCGTGTACGGCGTGCTGATCCACGCGTACCCGGTGGCGGTCGTCAACCTGATCATCGTGTTCATCAACCTGTACTACCTGCGGCAGATGCTGGGCTCGCGGGAGTACTTCAAGCTCCTGCGCGTGCGCCCCGACGCGGAATACCTGCGCTACTTTCTGGATTTTCACCGCGACGAAATCCACCGTTTTCTCCCCCGCTTCTCGCACACGCCGGCGGACGGGCAGGTCACCTTCTTCGTGCTGCGCGACATGGTGCCGGCCGGGCTGTTCATCGGCGAGCGCCAGCCGGACGGCGGGTTGCGCGTGCTGCTGGACTTCGTGATTCCGCAGTACCGCGACTTCAAGACGGGCACCTACCTGTTTCGCGACCAGGCGGACTTCTTTCGCGAGCTGGGCGTGACGGAAATCCGCAGCGAGCCCGGCAGCGACGCGCACTCCGACTACCTGCGCCGCATGGGCTTCATCCCCGGCCCCACCAGCGGGATGTACCGCCTTCCCATCGGCTGACGCCATGAACGGTCCCGTTCTCCTCATCCGCTCCCGCCGCGCGGTGCTTCCGGACGCCATCCGCGCCGCCGCCGTCCGCGTGGCTGGCGGCCGCATCGCCTCGGTTGAGGCGTGGGACGCGCCCGCGGACGGCGCGCACGTGGTGGACGCGGGCGACGACGTGCTCATGCCGGGGCTCGTGGATACGCACGTGCACGCCAACGAGCCCGGCCGCACCGAGTGGGAAGGCTTCGCGACCGCCACCCGCGCCGCGGCCGCCGGCGGGGTGACGACGGTCATCGAGATGCCGCTGAACAGCATTCCCGCCACGACCTCCGCGGACGGGCTGCGGCAGAAGCTGCGCGCGGCGGAGGCGCGCTGTGCGGTGGATGTCGGCTTCTGGGGCGGACTGGTGCCGGGGAACGCGGACCAGATCCGGCCGCTGTGGGAGGCGGGCGTCTTTGGCTTCAAGTGCTTTCTGTCCCCCTCCGGCGTGGACGAATTCGGCAACGTGGGCGAGGCGGAGCTGCGCGCCGCCATGCCCGTCCTGGCGGAGATCGGCGCGCCGCTGCTGGTGCACGCGGAGTGGCCGGCCGTGCTGGACGCGGTGGAGCGCCCGGTGAATGCCGATCCGCGCGCCTACGCATCGTACCTCGCGTCGCGACCGGCGCTGGCGGAAACCGAGGCGATCCGGGTGATGATCGGCCTGTGCCGCGAGTTCGGCACGCGCGTGCACATCGTCCACCTGGCGACGGAAGAGGGACTGCCGCTGCTGCGCGCCGCGCGCGCGGAGGGCTTGCCCATCACCGCGGAAACCTGCCCGCACTACCTGCACTTCGCCGCGGGCGAGATCGCGGACGGCGCCACCGAGTTCAAGTGCGCCCCGCCCATCCGCGGCGAGCACACCCGCGCGGCGCTGTGGGACGCGCTGGCCTCGGGCGCGCTGGACCTGGTGGCGTCCGACCACTCTCCCTGCCCGCCGCACATGAAGGGGCGGGACGCGGGCGACTGGTTCGCCGCGTGGGGCGGAATCGCGTCGCTGCAGCTGGGGCTCCCCGTCGTGTGGACCGGGGCGCGGGCGCGCGGCCTGGGCCCCGAACGGGTGGCGGAGTGGATGAGCGCGGCCCCCGCGCGCCTCGCCGGGCTGGCCGGGCGCAAGGGCGCCATCGCCGCCGGATGGGACGCGGACCTGGTGGTCTGGGACCCGGACGCCACGTTCACGGTGGACGCGGACGCCCTTCATCACCGCCATCCCGTGACGCCGTACGCGGGCGGCTCCTTTTCCGGCGTGGTGCGCTCGACGTACGTTCGGGGGCAGCGCGTGTACCACGATGGCCGCTTCGCCCCTGAGCCGGCCGGACGCACCCTTCTTCGCGATCGCTGATGATTGACTTCGAGGATCTGGCGGACCTTGCCTCCGAGCGGCTGGGCGGCGCCGTGCTGGCGGCAAACGATGAGTTCTTTGCCCCCAAGGAAGGGCTGCTGAAGCCCGGGCCGGCGGAGTGGCGGCAGGACGAGTACACGGAGCGCGGCAAGTGGATGGACGGCTGGGAAACGCGCCGCCACTCGCGGGACCACGACTGGGCGCTCATCCGCCTGGGCGTGCCGGGCATCGTGCGCGGCGTGGTGGTGGACACCAGCTTCTTTCGCGGCAACTATCCCGAACACTGCTCCATCGAGGCCGCCAACGTACCGGGCACGCCATCGCTGGAGCAGCTGGAGACCGCGTCGTGGGAGGAGATCCTTCCCAAGTCGGCGCTGGAAGGCGACAGCCGCAACCGCTTTCCCGTGTATTCGGAACAGCGCATCACGCACCTGCGCCTGCACATCTACCCGGACGGCGGCGTGGCGCGGCTGCGCGTGCACGGCGAGGTCGTTCCCGCGTGGACGCGGTTTGCGCGCGGCGGCGGCGAGGTGGACCTGGCCGCGCTGGAAAACGGCGGATGGGCGATGGCGTGCAGCAACATGTTCTACGGCGACCGGCAGAACCTGATCCTTCCCGGCCGCTCGCTGTTCATGGGCGATGGATGGGAAACGCGCCGCCGCCGCGGTCCCGGGTACGACTGGAGCATCATCCGCCTGGCCGCGGCGGGAGCGATTCACCGCGTGGAGCTGGATACGGACTACTTCAAGGGCAACGCGCCGGACCGCTGCACGCTGGAAGTGGCTAACCTGCCCGGCGCCACGGTGCGCCAGTTGACGGCGGCGGACGCGCCGTGGAAGCCGCTGCTCCCCGAAACGCGCCTGCATCCGCACACGCGCTACCGCTTCGAGGACGAGGTGCTCCCCGCGGGCGAGGCCACCCACGCCCGCATCAACATCTTTCCCGACGGCGGCGTGGCGCGGCTGCGGCTGTTCGGCACGCTGGCGGAGTCGGCGCGGTGAGCGGTCTCGCGCGGCTCAACGCGCTTCCGGCGGAGGACGCCGCGCGCGAGCTGCTCACCTGCTGCGGGTCGCGCGCGTGGGCTCGTTCGATGGTGGATGCGCGCCCGTTCGCCGACGCGGACTCGCTGCTGCGGCGCGCGGACGAGGCGTGGTGGGCGCTGGATGAGGAGGACTGGCGCGAGGCGTTCCGCAGCCATCCCAAGATCGGCGAGCGAAAGGCGCAGGCCGGGCAGACGGACCGCGAGCAGGCGTGGTCGTCCGGGGAGCAGGCGGGAATGATGACCGCCGCGGAGGCCACGCAGGCCGCGCTGGCAGAGGGGAACCGTACGTACGAGGCGCGCTTCGGGTTCATCTACATCGTCTGCGCCACGGGCAAGTCGGCGGATGAGATGCTGGAGATCCTCACCGGCCGCCTGGGCAACGCGCCCGACGCCGAAATCCGCGTCGCCGCCGAGGAACAGCGCAAGATCACCCGCATCCGCCTGGAGAAGCTCCTCGCCACGTAGCGGTTCTGGATGATCCACGGCCGTGCCTTGGCCGATCGCGGCGCCGTGGATCGCGCGCCGTGGATGGCGAGCGGTGACGGGATATGCGGGAGAGAGTGCCGGTGCGGAACGGGGGATCCGGCGCGGCCCGATACATCCAGGAGCGAATGAATTCGCCGCTGGAAAGGCACAAAGTCCGCCTGCGCGGACTGCGGCGGCCGCCTCCGCGCGGGCGGGATGATTCGGTGGACAGATCGGATTGCGATCACCCGCGCTCGTGGGATCCCGCATCGGCACTGGCCGCATCTACGCGCCCGGATTCCGGGAACGGCGTGAACCGGCTGCGCGCGGCGCGAAGGCAGACTTCGCGCCGTTATTGTTGTATTTTCAACCGCCCGCCACTGCCCCGGCGGTTCCGCGACTCCACATCCCAACGTCTGCTCATGAGCGCCATCACCACCCACGTCCTCGACACCTCCCGCGGCCGGCCGGCGCAGAACGTCGCCATCGTGCTGGAGTGGGTCGAGGGCGGCGCATCCCACGTCCTGGGCCGGGGCGCCACGGATGCCGACGGGCGCCTGCGCGAGCTGCTCCCCGCCGGCCAGCCGGTGCAGCCGGGCACGTACCGCCTCACCTTTCACACCGGCGCGTACTTCGCGGCCAGCGGCGTGGACGCGTTCTATCCCGAAGTCGCCATCCTGTTCGAGGTCCGCGCGGCGGGCGAGCACTACCACGTGCCGCTGCTGCTGAATCCGTTCGGCTACTCCACCTACCGCGGAAGCTGACATGCCGCCCCGCTCGCACTGCCCCCGCTCATGAGCCCCGCCATTCGCGAACTGCTGGACCTGGTCTTCCGCTGGATGCACGTCATCGCCGGCATCATGTGGATCGGCAACTCCATGCTGTGGAACTGGCTGGACCGCAACCTCCAGCCGTCCAAGACGGGAAAGCCAGGGATCCAGGGTGAGATCTGGCTGCTGCACAGCGGCGGATTCTACTTCATGGAAAAGGACCTCGGCGGATGGGACCGCGACCGCCCGCTGCACTGGTTCAAGTGGCAGGCGTACACCACCTGGCTCACCGGCGCGGCGCTGCTCATCGTGGTCTACTACGCCAGCGGCGGCGCGCTGCTCATTGACCCGGCCGTGGCGGATCTTACGCCTGGGCAGGCCGTGGCCGTCGCCGCGGGAAGCATCGTGGCCGCGTGGCTGGCGTACGACTTCTTTCTGGGCCGGCTGATTTCGCGCATGGGGAGGATGGGCGCCGTGCTGGGCCTGGGGCTGGTGCTGGCCGTCGCCTATGCGCTCACGCACCTGCTGAGCGGGCGCGCGGCGTATCTGCACGTGGGCGCCATGCTGGGCACGCTGATGGCGGGCAACGTGTTCCGCGTGATCATGCCCTCGCAGCGGTCGCTGGTGGCGGCCGTGGAGCGCGGCGAACTCCCGGACACCGCGCCCGCCAAGCGCGCCAAGGAAAGGTCCATCCACAACAACTACATGACCTTTCCCGTCATCGTGCTGATGGTGAGCAGCCACTTCAGCGACCTGTACTCGCACCGGTTGAGCTGGGTCCTGCTCGGGATTCTGGTGCTGGGCGGGGCCACGGCGCGCCACATCCTCAACGTCCGCTTCGGCTGGCCCCGCTGGAAGCCGGCGCTCGCCGCGACCTTTGCCGCCACGCTGGGCGCGCTCGCGCTGTTCACCGTGCGCCCCGCGCGCTCCAGCGCCTCGGTCGCGCCGGACGCGGCGGGGCCGGTGACGTTCGCGCAGGCCAACGCCGTCATCCAGAAGCGCTGCGCCGTCTGCCACTCCGCGGACCCGGCGGACCGCACCTTCGGCCCCGCGCCGGCCGGCGTGGCGTTCGAAACCCCGGAGCAGATCATCGCCCGCGTGGAGCGCATCCGCGTGCGCGCGGTAGAAACAAAGACGATGCCGCCCGCCAACAAGACGCACATTTCCGACGCGGAACGCGTCCTTCTGGGCCGCTGGATCGCCCAGGGTGCGCGGCGGGACTAGATGTGCCGTCCGTGGCGGAAAACATCCAGGGTGGACACGCTGGACAGTTGATGTATCTTTCGGGGAGCCTCAACACTTTCCCCCGGAGGATGTCGGATGAGATTGAACGCTGACTTTCTGGCCTATGCTCACGACGGACGTCTCGTTCTGGCGGCGGAAGCGCGCAACCGGCCCAGCGCAGGTCAGCGGTGGGCCGCGGAGTTCAGAAGAAACCTGCTGGCGGGCGGGGTGATCCCCGCGGCGCCGTTCTTTCTGCTCGCCCTGCGGGACAGGTTCTTTCTGTGGCGTCCGCAGGCGGCGGATCCCATGTCTCCGCCGGACTACGAGGCGGATGCTGACGATGTCCTCCGTCCATATCTTGTCCACCTCCGGCACTCGCTCGGCAGCCTTGGGAACGACAGCTTCGACATGCTCGTCAGCCTGTGGCTGGATGACGTCGTGCACGGGACTGCGGGGGAACAGCCGCTCTGGATGACGGCTTCCGGACTGGATCGTGAGCTGCGTGGCGGGACCATCGCCATGGCGCCGGCAACGTGATTGTCTATGCGGAATCGAACTTCCTCCTGGAACTCGCGTATTTGCAGGAGGAACACGAATTCTGTGAGCAACTCGTGGGATTGGCTGCCCAGGGTCGCGTTCAACTTCGCCTCCCGGCTTTCTCGGTCATCGAATCAAAGATGACTCTGAGCCGCCGCACGAGTGAGCGAAAGCAGTTCTCCCATGCGCTGACCAGGCAGATCCGAGAGCTTTCCCGTTCCAAGCCGCACTCGACCCTCCCCGCCCAGAGCAGTGGACTGGTCGCGGCGCTGCTCGGCAACGGGGAGGACGAACAGAAACGTTTGGAGAGTACACTTGGCCGGGTGACTGCTCCCGGAACGGTGATTCCCGTCACCTCACTGGTGCTTCAGCGTGCGAGGGCTGTTGAAGCGCGGTTCCGGCTTTCGTCCCAGGACGCAATCGTTTACGCGTCGGTCATTCTGGATGCCGAGCAGGTCCAGGGTGTGAAGTGCTTCGTGAACCGGAATTCCAGGGACTTCGCCGATGCGGAGATCGAAGCCGATCTGGCGCGCGCGGGCTGCAAGCTGTTGGTTTCATTCCGGGACGGCCTCGGATACGCCAGCCGCGTGGGACGTGCCGAGTTGTAGCGCCAGTTACGGCATTCCACTCCGTCTCCGGCACGCGCCCTGCCCTGCCTCATTCACAGCCGAAGCACCACCCCATCCGGAGACCGACATGGAACCGCAGGAGAACCGACTGCTCGGGCTTAGAAAGGCCATCAACACGCACCGCGAGGCTGAGGCCGCGCTGGGCGACCTGATCGCCAACACCCCCGGCCCCGGCGACGCCGAAATGCTGGCGCGCATCCAGGCCAACATCGCCACGCTGCAGGCCGAGTCCGAGATCGAGACTCCGCCGACCTGATGCGGCGGGTTAGATGACGAAAAACGGCAGGTCCTCTCGAGAAGAGGACCTGCCGTTTTTCATCGACCCACACGACCGTGCTGCCGCCGCGAGCCCGCCAGCAGCGATGGCGATCAGCGGCGGCGGGCCATGGTGTGCGTGGTGTACTCGATGGCCTCGCGCGGCGCGGAGGTGCGGTACAGTTCCATGATCTCGGTCAGGCGCGTGCGCTCGGCGTCGTCCACATCGGGGGCGTCCAGCATGCGCTGCAGGTCTGCCTCCACCTCGGCGCGCGTCTCGCTCTTGAGCGCCAGCATGGTCAGGCCGGTGAACGGAAACCGGTCAAAGTTCTCCGTCAGAAACTCGCGCAGCGCCGCGCTCCGCCGCAGGTGGAACATGATGGTGCGGTCGATGCCGCGCACCGGATACTGCGGAAACGCGGCCGAGTGCATGAGCGCCGAGGCGAAGTTGTTCAGGATCAGCTCCGCCATCAGCTTCACCTCATCCAGCGAGGCCTGGTCGCCGGGTGCCCACACCGCGCCGTCGTAGAAGTACGGGCGCAGGTGCGGGTGGTCCATCAGCAGACGCACGTAATCCGTCGTCTCCGTGATGGCACGCTGAATCAGGTGCAGGTCCGGCTGCTTCTGCGCGATCTCCAGCTGCCGCACCGCGGTGTCGATCTGCTCCTGCGCCAGCCGCAGCTGCCGCCAGAACACGGAAAAGTTCAGCAGACCCACCAGCACCAGCAGCAGAGTGCCCGCGAACCCCGCGATGCCGATCCACGCTTCAAAGCCCATCCCCCATCTCCTCCCGAAAAAGCAGCGATCCGCCAGCGATGCCGCCAGCGGATCCCGCGTCGTTTTTGCTCGATCAATTCCAACCGCTCCACCACACGCGCGGCCGGCTGTGCGGATGCAGATACCGCTGCCCGGCGCGGCG
This sequence comes from Longimicrobium terrae, assembly GCF_014202995.1. NCBI lineage: Bacteria > Pseudomonadati > Gemmatimonadota > Longimicrobiia > Longimicrobiales > Longimicrobiaceae > Longimicrobium > Longimicrobium terrae. The sequence goes on along the minus strand of NZ_JACHIA010000013.1, from coordinate 163,783 downwards.
GGTTCCGTCCATCCCTTCGATGACGTGCGCCCCGGCCCGGGCGTCACGCGGCGCATTGCTCCATCTCTGTCCGGATCAGGATGGACCGGTGCCGTTCATCCTCCCCGGACCACACAGAGCGGTGGCGGATTACGGATCGTGGCCATGCGCGTGCGGCGACATTCATCGAACATTATACGCCACAGGACGCGCCGACCCACTTCTTGCAGCAGTGCTTCCGCGGTAGATGGCGAAAAACCGACTGAGCGCAACCGTTGAACAGCCCAGGGTAGATCCATGCGTGTTTCGAGTTTCCTGATTGCCGTGCCGCTCGCCGCCACGCTGCCGTTCGCGGCATGCTCCAGCACGCGCGAGGCATCCGCAGAAGAGGCCGCCGTTCAGGCCACGCCGGCGCAGACCGGCGCCACCGCCGCGGCCGACCCGGCCCAGTGCCGCCCGCTGGAAACGCGCCCGGCCAACGGCGCCGGCCAGCAGCCCGCCTTTCCGGGGCAGACCCGCGGCTGCGGCGTGCAGTCCAGCGCGCCGTACGACGTGCAGGTGGTGGCGCGCGGGCTCGCGAAGCCGTGGGCCGTGGAGCCGATGCCCAACGGCTCCTTTCTGGTGACGGAAAAGGGCGGGCAGATGCGCATCGTTTCCGCCAGCGGCCAGGTAGGGCAGCCCATCGCCGGGCTTCCCGCGGTGGACGCGCGCGGCCAGGGCGGCCTGCTGGACGTGGCGCTCAGCCCGCGCTTCGCTACGGACCGCACGGTGTTCTGGACGTTCACCGAGCCGCGCACGGACGGCAACGGCACCAGCGTGGGCCGCGGCGTTCTTTCCGCAGACGGCAGCCGGCTGCAGCAGGTGCGGGTGATTCTGCACACCATCCCGTCGTATACCAACAACATGCACTTCGGCTCGCGCCTGGCGTTCGGCAGCGACGGCATGCTGTTCGTGACCATGGGCGAGCGGTCCGACACCATCACGCGCCCGCAGGCGCAGCAGATGAACAGCCACTTCGGCAAGGTTCTGCGCATCACCACCGACGGCGCGCCCGCGCCGGGCAATCCGTACATCGGCGAGGCGCAGGTTCTGCCAGAAATCTGGTCCGCCGGACACCGCAACGTGCAGGCGGCGGCGGTGGACCCGCAGGGCGGGCTGTGGGTCATTGAGCACGGCACGCGCGGCGGCGACGAGGTGAACCACGTGCAGCGCGGTAAGAACTACGGCTGGCCCGTGCAGGCGTACGGCATCGAGTACCAGGGCGGCCCCATCCGTTCGCGCCTGGGCCCCGCGGCCACGCAGCGCGCCGGGATGGAGCAGCCTGTATACTACTGGGACCCGGTGATCGCGCCGTCGGGCGCGCAGTACTACACGGGGAGCATGTTCCCGGCGTGGCGCAACAGCCTGTTCATCGGCGGGCTGGCGAGCATGCGGCTGGTGCGGGTGCAGATGGAGAACGGGCGCGTGGTGCGCGAGGAGCACCTGCTGGCCGACCGCAACAAGCGCATCCGCGACGTGCGGCAGGGGCCGGACGGCGCGCTGTACGTGGTGACGGACGACCAGGCCGGCGAGCTCTGGAAGATCGTCCCGCGGCGGTAAAGGATGGAATGACGGTCTGATTCCGGCCGGTATGCGGCGGGTGCCAATCATGGCGCCCGCCGTATGTTCGTTGGTGGGTTGGGTGGATGATGGGCTGCGGGCGAGCAGTACAATCCGTCTCCGGGGAGAGAGTCGAAGCCGGCATGATCCGCGTCGGGATCCAAGATTGAATGTTGCGGCGGAGCATCCTGAGCGGATGAATCCGCCGCTCAGAAAGCGGGAACCCCCGACACGCCGCGCTGACGCGCGACGTTCGGGGCTTCAACTGCTTCATCATTCTGTACTCCGGCACCAGCAGGTCACGATGGCTCAGGGGCGAGCGCCTGATTTACCTGCCGGAGATCGTCGCCGAACTCCAGTATCGCCTCGGCAGTGAGACGGCTCATGGGCAGTTGGCTCTCCGGCGCGTTGCGCGCGAGTTCGATGGATGCGTACGCGAGCGCCTCGAAGGCACCAAACCGAAACTCCAGCATTTCCAGCATCCTCGCTGCCGAGCAGACCTTTCCGCGTTCGCTTCTGGTGAGCATTCGATCATCTCCTGGCCGCTTGCACCCTGATAGTTGGTGGACGCGGACGCACTCGCGCCGTAGCGTGGGCGCATGGCTCGCTACGATCCCGATCCACCGTTTGGCGCTGTGCTTCGGCGCCTTCGCACGGACCGCCGCTTCACGATTGAAGAGGCTGCCCAGCGCGGAGGCGTGACTGCTAACTATCTTGGCGATGTCGAGCGCGGCCAGCGCAATCCCACCATGAAGGTTGTCGCGCGTATTCTGGCCGGTCTCCAAGTCTCGTGGACACAGTTCGCTGAACTGCTCGACAATTCACCAGAGCAGAAAGCACCCTGATAGTTGGCCTCAGGATACGTGCTCCGCTACATTCCAGCAAGTAGAGCAGTTCTCCTGATGTTGTTTTGCGTGACTGGCGAGGGTTTGATGATCGCTCCGCGACCGCTTGCCGAAGTAACCCAACACGCGATTAAGGTCCTCTCCCGCGAGATGGGAGTGGCGGATACGATACGCTTCTTGAATCAGTTCGCCACGGGGTCCGGCAACTACACCGAGGAGCGGCAGCAACTCGCAAAGAGCCTCGTGCTGGACGACATCCTTTCCGAGATCAGGCACTCCGCACCGTAGTCGATTGAGTGTCCTCACCCCGTCGTTTTCTGCGTCGCATTACCCATGTACATCCCGTCATCCAACGCCGAGAACGATCCCGGCATCATCTTTGATTTCATCGAGGCGCATTCGCTCGGCGCACTGGTGACGACCGGTGCGGACGGGCTGTTCGCTACGCATCTGCCGCTGCTGGTGGATCGCACGCGCGGGCCGCACGGAACGCTGCAGGGGCACATCGCGCGCGCGAATCCGCATCACCGGATGGCTGATTCCGAGTCGGAGGCGCTCGTCATCTTCACCGGGCCGGACGCGTACATCACGCCGGCGTGGTACCCGGCCAAGGCGGAGCATGGAAAGGTCGTTCCCACGTGGAACTACGTGGCCGTGCACGCGCATGGAACGTTGCGCTTCATCCAGGATCCCGCGTTTCCGCACGCGCACCTGCAGGCGCTGACAACGCGCCACGAAGCCGGGCGGGATCAGGAATGGTCGGTAAGCGACGCGCCCGCGGAGTTCATCGCGGGGCTGGAGCGCGCCATCGTGGGCGTGGAGATCACCATCACGCGGCTCGAGGGAAAGTGGAAGATGAGCCAGAACCGCTCCGCCGCGGACATCGACGGCGTGGTGCGCGGGCTGGCGGATTCTGGTGATGAGGTGCAGCAGCGCGTCGCGGAGATCGTGGAAGCGCGAAGGCCGGCGCGATGATCGGCAAGGCAATCGCCGCGATCCGCCGGTTCTGGAATACGCCCACGTGGAAGGATCACGCGCGGGCGCACGGCCTTCTGCCCGTGATGGACATCGGCTGGGAGCGGCTGTACGCGGTGAATGCAGGCGGGCGGGTGTACTGCTCGGAAGGCGATTTTCAGGATCTCCACGAGGAAACCGACCCGTGGCGCCTCCATATGGTGCTGAGCCAGGCGGCGCTGCTGTATCCTGAAATCGATGGATTGGCGCCCGTCCGCACGGCCAGCGATTCCGATTGCGATCGGTGCGGGGGAACCGGGCAGTGGCCGGGCTCGCGCCGGCTATGCTACTGCGGGGGAACGGGTTGGCTCCCGGCCGGCGTCCACCCGGACCTGCACGGCCGCACCGGCGCGGAACCCGCGCTCGGCGAACGGGCATGGATCGCGAATCCTGATCCGCCTCCGCAGTGACCCACAAGAACATTGCGTCCGAAAACGTGCCCGGCTACCATGCAACGTGGTCATCACGGCCGGACGTGCGGCCGGCCATCATGCGCTCACCATTGCCGGAGTACTACAATGAAGAAGCTCAAACTTGACCTCGACGAACTGAACGTATTCTCATTCGACACCGGGACCGCGGCAGTTCGCGGCGGAACGGTGATCGCGCACAGGCCGCCGCCGCCGTCGTACATCACCTGCGACGAAGCCTGTCTTCAGACGCGCGACAACGGCTATACCTGCCAGTACACATGCGGTCAGTCGTGCGCCGAAACATGCGTGCTGACGCGGCTTACGAACGAGTGCGGCGGCTGCCAACCCGACACCATCAACATCTGCGTCTGAGCCGTGCATCGCAGGGCGGCGTAGATGATACGTGCACCCGTCACGCGTCTGCCGGTCCGCGCAGTTCAAGGATGTGGTGGAATGACCGGCTCGCCAGCTCTTCAGGCGTAAGCCCGGTGCGTTCCACCACTTCTTCGTCGGAAAAGGCACCGCAGGCGATGCCGCGCAGAAAGTAGTTGAGCAGCGCCTGCCCCGCGTGCGGATCATCGAACGACTCGCCCGCCTGCGCGGCCTTGGCCAGAAAGCCGCGCAGTCGCGCGGCGGCGGCATCGCGGCCGGCCAGAAAGAACGCGAAGACCGCGGCGTATCGCGTGGGAAGCTGCGCCGGATGCAGATCCCAACCCTGGTACCAGCCGTTCACCAGCGAGTGCTGCACATCCTCGTAGTGCATGCGCCACGCGCGGTGCACGGCCGCGCGGTTCTCGTCCCGCTGCGCGTCCGAGAGCGCGTCGCCCTCGTGCATGGGGACGGGGAGCACGGCGGTGGACCCGTCCGACATCCACATCCCCGTCCCCGCGAACGACACCTGCATCACGTGCCGCACGAAGTCGCACGCCTTATGGCGCATGCCCTGGTACGCCGCGGTAATGCCCACGCCTGACGTGTAATCATAGGTGCCGAAGTGCACGCCGGTCATGCGGCCGCGGGCGCGGTCCAGAAACTCCGGCATGGGGCACGCGCCGTCCGGGCCAATGACGGCCTGCGGCGTCTCGATCATGATCTCGAAGCGCAGCGATCCGCCGGGCAGCCCCAGCCGCGGCTCCAGCAGTTCCAGCACCTCCGCAAAGAACGTCACCTGCTCCGGGATCGTCACCTTGGGAAGCGTGATGACCAGCCCGGGCGGCAGCCGGCGATCCGTCACGTCCAGCAGCCGCGTAAGGAACAGGTCCAGCGTGCGGATGGCGCGCCCGCGCATCTCCTCCGTCAACGCCTTTACGCGCAGGCCGGTGCTGGCGGGAAGCGTACCGGCCGCCATCCCCCGCCCCATCTCTTCCGCCACCGCGAGCGCGGTCGCGTCCTCCTCCGCGTCCGGACGCACGCCGTAGCCGTCCTCGAAGTCCACGCGAAAGTCCTCCACCGGCTCGCGCGCCAGCTTGTCCGCGACGCGCGCGTACAGCGCCTCGGCGTCCAGCTCCGCGGGCAGGCCCAGCGCGCGCGCGAACACGTCCGCGGTGGGCGCGTACTCGCGCAGGGCGCGCAGGGCGTCCCGCCCGTGCGCCGCGGCCGCGTCGTGCGTGTAGAACTGCGCGCCCGCGTACACCGTGTGCACCGGCTGCCGCGCCGCGGATTCGCCCGGATAGCGCCGCACGAACGCCAGGTTGGCCGGCCGCAGCCGCGCCGCCGCGCGCTCCATCTCCGCGACGGGAATGGACGTCTTCATCGGCCGATCACCTCCGCCCTCCGGCACCGTCGCACGCTGCTCCGCCGTTCATCCGTTGTAGATGATTCCCTTTGACGAACCGTACAGCTGAAGCACCTCATCCGCCTCGTCGCGCAACAGGCCGTGCTCGAATCGGATGCCGCGCTCCGCCAGATAGGCGTACGAATCGGGGAACACCGGGCCCTCGTCAAAATCGATGCGGCGGGCGTCGTCGCGGCTGGCGCCGCACAGCACGCGGCGCACTCCGCTCCACAGCGTGGCGCCCAGGCACATGGCGCAGGGCTCGCACGAGGTGGCCAGCACGTACTCGGGCCCGTCGCTCGTTCGCAGGCTGAAGCAGCTCAGCCGCGACTGCGCCATCATGAACGCCACCATCTCGCCGTGCAGCGTGCAGTTGTTGAGCCGCACCACGCTGTTCATCCCCACGGAAACCAGCTCGCCCGTGGCGGCATTGAAGATGGCCGCGCCGAACGGACCTCCCGTTTTGCGAACCACGTTCTGGCGGGAGAGGTCGATGGCCAGCCGCATCTTGTCGTGATCGGACGTGTAGCGGCGGTCCCAGTCTACCGTATGCTGAACCCAGTCGGGATAGTCGATCTGGACGGGCGGGATGATCATGCGAGCGGGTGAAAGCTGGAGGAATGCGCTGCTGGATACGCCCGAACCATAGCCAAGCGGGGACGGAACGGCAATCCGCGGGACGGCCATCCGCTGTCCTCATCCGCCATTTATCGCACGGAATGGCTTGATGCGCCCTGTTTTCCGTTCGACGCGGTTGACGCCGTCACACGCGAAGCCGCAAACGGGTCGCGCGGCCGAAGAGCGCCCCTTCCCGCAGGAGCGCGCCCACCGCCACGCCAGCCTTCCGGCGCGGCCCCCGGAACCCTGGCGCGATCGGGTGGAGAGGCCTTGAAATGGACGGAGAGCGGCCACTTGCCCGCCTCACTCGTTTCCGCCTTTCCCGCCGCGGACGGGCCGCCGCCGCCCCGCCCGAAAGTTCTGGCCGTTGCTGGTCGGGAGGTCGCATTTACGCCCGGATCAGGATAGGTTATCCCTTCCTGACTTTTCTTCCCCGGATACCACTAGCCGCAGAACCCGCATGATCCCAGCCGTCGGCCGGTCCGTATCGCGCAAGGACGGAATGGCGAAGACCACGGGTGTCGCCAAGTACATCGACGACCTGCATTTTCCAGGGATGCTGTACGGGCGCACTATCCGCTCCACCATCCCGCGGGGCCGCGTCACGGCGATCCACCTGGACTTTGATCCGGCGGGATTCACCGTCGTGGACTACCGCGACATCCCCGGCCCGCGCTGCAACTTTGTGGCGCTGCTGGAAGACGACCAGCCCTTTCTGGTCAAGGACGAGATCAACCACGTCGCCGAGGCCATCCTGCTGCTGGCGCACGAGGACCGCGAAACCCTGGCCGGCGCCACGGTGCGCCTGGAGTACGAAACCGACACGCCGGTGCTGGATCCGGAGCAGTCGCCCACCGTCTTCAAGCACGTCCGCATTACCAAGGGCGACGTGGACTCCGCGTTCTCCCAGGCGGACGTCATTGTCGAAGGAACGTACACAACGGGCCACCAGGAGCACGTCTACATCGAGACCAACGGTGTCATCGCCGTCCCGCAACAGAACGGGATGACGATCTACGGCTCCATGCAGTGCCCGTACTACGTTCACAAGGCCGTCAAGCACCTGCTGCAGATTCCCGACGACCGCGTGCGCGTGGTGCAGGTGGAAACGGGCGGCGGATTCGGCGGCAAGGAAGAATATCCCAACATCCTGGCCGGCCACGCCTCGCTGCTGGCCCGCAAGTCCGGCCGCCCGGTCAAGATGGTGTACGAGCGGTCCGAGGACATGGAGGCCACCACCAAGCGCCATCCCTCCATCATCCGCCACCGCACGGGCGTAAAGCGCGACGGAACGCTGGTGGCGATGGAGATTGACGTGCTGATGGACGGCGGCGCGTACGTGACGCTTTCCCCGGTGGTGCTGTCGCGCGGCTGCATTCACGGGGCAGGCCCGTACCGGTGCGAAAACACGCGCATCCGGGGCCGCGTGGTGATGACCAACACGCCGCCCAACGGCGCGTTCCGCGGCTTCGGCGCCCCGCAGACGCAGTTCGCGACGGAGGTGCACATGGACCGCATCGCCGACGCGCTGGGGATGGACCCCGTGCACCTGCGCGAGATCAACGCCCTGCGCCCCGGCGACACCAGCGCCACAGGCCAGATCATGGGCGACGACTGCAGCGCGCTGGAATCCCTGCGCGCCGGCGTGGAGCGCAGCGACTACCACCGCAAGCGCGCGGAGTACGCCGGCACCAACCGCGGCATCGGCCTCTCCCTCTTCTTTCACGGCTCCGGGTTCACCGGCGGCGGCGAGGTGTACCTGGCGTCCAAGGCGACGCTGGAGGCCACCGAAACCGGCGCCCGCATCCGCGTGGCCAGCGTGGAGATGGGCCAGGGCACGCGCACCATGCACGCGCAGATCGTGGCCGACGCGCTGGGCATTCCGTACGAGGACGTGGAGATCGTGCAGCCCGACACCTCGCAGGTGCCCGACAGCGGGCCCACCGTGGCGTCGCGCACCTGCATGGTCGTGGGCCGCATTCTGCAGCGCTGCGCCGAAGAAATGCGCGAGGTGCTGGGCGACCGGACGCCCGGCGAGTACGTGCGCGACCACGGTCCCCTCTCCATCACCCGGCAGTTCCAGAAGCCGGAAGAAATCTCCTGGAACGACACCGAGTACACCGGCGACGCGTACGCCGCGTACGGCTGGGGGTGCGACGTGGCCGAGGTGGAGGTCGATCCGGTGACGTACGAGGTGCGTCCGCTGCGGATGACCATCGTGCACGAGGTCGGCAAGGCGATCCACCCGTCCATGGTGGTGGGGCAGATCGAGGGCGGCACGGCGCAGGGGATTGGCTGGGCGCTCAACGAGCACGTGGTGATGCGCGACGGCCGCATGGCCAACCCCACGCTCACCAACTACACCATCCCCACCACGCTCGACACGCCGCCCATGGAGGTGGTGGTGCTGGAGAATCCCAGCGGCTACGGCCCGTACGGCGCCAAGGGCGTGGGCGAAATGCCCATGGACGGCCCCGCGCCGGCGCTGGTGAACGCCATCCGCCATGTGGGGCTGGACGTACGCTCCATTCCCGCCGTTCCCGAAACCATCATGGAGGTGGCATGCGCTTCACGCTGAACGGCGCCGAGACCACGGTCGACGCGCACCCCATGAAGCGGCTGCTGGACGTGCTGCGCGAGGACTGCGGGCTGACGGGAACCAAGGAAGGGTGCGGCGAGGGCGAGTGCGGCGCCTGCACGGTGCTGATCGACGGCCAGCCGTCGGTGTCGTGCCTGGTACCGTTTGCCCAGGCGCGCGACGCGGAGATCGTGACCATCGAGGGGCTGGGCGGCGACCACCCGTACCAGCGCGCCTTCAGCGAGTTCAGCGGCGCGCAGTGCGGCATCTGCACGCCGGGAATGATCCTGTCGGCCGTGGCGCTGGGCCCCGATCCGTCGCTGGAGCAGATCCGCACGGGACTGGCGGGAAACCTGTGCCGCTGCACCGGCTACGAAGCCATCTACCGCGCCATTCAGAACGCATGAAGATCGCGACGACGACGCTGCAACTGCGCGAGCCCCGCTCCGTGGACGAGGCGCTGGTGATGATGAACGAGGACGCGCCGCTCACGCCCGTCGCCGGGTGCACGGACGTGTTCGTGACGCTCAACTTCGGACAGCAGCCCGCGCGGCGGTTCATCAACCTGTGGCCGCTGGATGAACTGCGCGGGATCTCGGAGGATGGCGAGGCACTGCGCATCGGCGCGCTGACCACGTACACGGAGCTGATCCGCTCCGACGTGGTGAACCGGCGGATGCCGGCGCTGGTGGCCGCGGCGCGCGAGGTAGGCGGCGTGCAGATCCAGAACCGCGGCACGCTGGCGGGGAACGTGGCCAACGGCTCCCCCGCGGGCGACAGCCTGCCGGTGCTGGCGGTGGCGGATGCGGTGGTGGTGCTGCGCAGCGTGTCTGGCGAGCGGCGCATTCCGGTAACGGAGATCTACACCGGCTACCGCGCCACCGTGATCCGCCCCGACGAGCTGATCGTGGCGATCGAGATTCCGCGCACGGACGGGGCGCAGTGGTTCCGCAAGGTGGGGACGCGGGCGGCGCAGGCCATCAGCAAGGTGGTGATGGCGGCGGTGCGCGGCCCCGAGCCGCGCGTCGCCTTTGGCAGCGTGGCGGCCACCGTGGTGCGCGTGCCGCGTACGGAGCGCGCCCTGGCGGACGGCGCCACGATCGAGGAGGCGCAGCGCGTACTGGCCGCGGAGATCACCCCCATCGACGATGTGCGCTCCACCGCCGCGTACCGGCTGCGCGTGGCCGGCAACCTGCTCGGGCAGTGGTGGACGGAAACGGTGTAGAATCCCGGCTCCCATGACGGGTTGTTACGCGGGTCCGGCGGAAACGCCGGGCCCGCTTCGTTATTCACCCGTGATGGTCCGCGGGCGAAAACACGGATCGTCGTCAACCTCCAGAGCCAACGAAAAGCGCCGTGCGAAGAAACGATGACGGCGGTGGCCGTTTCGCCGGATCAGCCTCCTCCGCGTGAAGATCGGTTTCGATCGTCGGGTGTGCGGACGAGGTTGACGGGCGTCTCCGGCCGCAGCACGTCACCGTCGTACGTGGCGTAGAATGCAGGCGTCATCCTGTCCTTTCAGCGGATCACGCGGCGGCGGCGAGAGCGCTGGTCCGCACGAAATTGCGGAGTCTTGTGATGGCGGCCGTGGCGCGCAGTTCCCGCAGATCATCTTCCGTAAGACGATCCACAAGGTGCCGCGCCTCGCTCCCCGCAAGAACTTCCAGCACCCGCTTGGGCGCGGCTCGCCCCGCCGCGACAACAACCGGGTCCAGCGCTCTCCCCAGCAGCCGCTCCAGGATGGCGGGCCGCTCAAAGTAGATCGTTTCTGCTTCCGGCTCGAACTGCATGACCAGAAACGGACACCGTGCCCACGGGCGAAAGTAGGATTTCAGTCCGGACTGCGTTTCCCTTACCCGCTGCGGATTGGTGGAATCGGCATTGATCACGAAGGCAACCGGGCGCGGGTGCTCAATCATGATCTGTCGTGCGAACGGCCTCGCGTCGTCGGCGCTGCTGCCGGACCGCACGGAGACTCCGTGTTCCTCCATCAGATCGGCAAGCAGCGCCTGGACCAGTCGATGCTCTGCTTCACCTCCTACCACCACGCTGATCATGGCTGCGACCTCACAAAGGAGTAGTTGGAGAGTCCGAACTCGTTGGCGAACCGAAGTTTCTGCTCCAGACCCGATCGCATTCGCCCGGTCCGCAGTGCGAGATCGACGTCCTTTCCGGTCCAGAGCAGAACATTCAGCGGCGACGCGAACTGCGTGAAGACTTCGGTGGGCTCGGAAAACGTGGCGACGCTGAACAGAAGCCCCATGGTTCCGGGCGGACGCGCTTCCAGCCGAAACCGCAGCTTTGCGACCGCCTCGATCCCGGGTGCTTCGGCAGTTGCCTTGCTTTCGATCAGAAATGCGCGATCACGCACGTACACGAAGCCGTCATGCTGTTCCATCGTGCCAAAACGCTGCGGATAAGAAACTTGGAAGGGCCAGCGGATCACCGCGCCTTCCAGCTGGAATGCGCGAATCACGAGGTACTCGAATACCTTTCCGCGCCCCCAGCCCGCAATGCGCTCTCCGGACTGAATCCGGCGCCAGAGCGCAATCAGGTCCGCGTGTGTCCATTCTTCCGCTTCCGTGGCGAGTTGCTCCGTGCTTCTGGCCAGTCTTGCTTCCATCCAGCCCCGCCCTTGCAGACGACCCACGCACCCCGTGAACGACCGAACTATATCCGGTTCACCCCGGCGTGTCCACCCTGTAACGTTTCCCGTCACCGGTGGGTACGCCGCCGCATCCGCGAACGGCGTTCTGGGAGGACCTGTCTGTTTGCCAAGGTTCATTGGCGTGCAGCACGGCAACTCATCGACGAACGCACAACCCGTTGCGGGCACGCGTCTTTCATTCGAGGCGAACATCACCGACCAGCGTCTCAAGCGATGGAAGCGCCGTGGCTGACCTGAAGCATCTGGAGTTCGACAACACGTATGCGCGGCTCGGGGAGCCGTTCGCGCGACGGGTGCAGCCCACGCCGCTGCGGGATCCGCATCCCGTGGCCTGGAACCCGGATGCGGCGGAACTGCTGGGGATCGACGCCGCGGAAGCGGAGGACGGGTTCTGGTGGAAGGCGTTCAGCGGCAACGAGGCGCTTCCCGGCGCGGAGCCGGCCGCCATGCTGTACGCCGGCCACCAGTTCGGCGCGTGGGTGCCGCAACTGGGCGACGGCCGCGCCATCCTTCTCGGCGAGGTGCGCGCGCCTGGCGGCAAGTGGGATCTGCACCTCAAGGGCGGCGGCGGCACGCCGTTCTCGCGCGGATTCGACGAGCGCGCGGTGCTGCGCTCCACCATCCGCGAATACCTGTGCGGCGAGGCCATGCACGGGCTTGGAATCCCGACGACGCGCGGGCTGTGCATCACCGGCAGCAGAGAGCCGGTGCGGCGGGAAACGATGGAGACCGCGGCCACGCTCGTTCGCCTGGCGCCCAGCCACGTGCGTTTCGGCACGTTCCAGGTGTTCGCGTCGCGCGGGGAGACGGAGCACCTGCGCACGCTGGCGGAGTACGTCATCGACCATCATTTCCCCCATCTGACGGGCGAGCCGGACCGCGTCGTCCGCCTTCTGCGCGAGGTGGTGGAGCGCACGGCGCGGCTGGTGGCACGGTGGCAGTCGGTGGGCGTGGCGGCAACTGTCATGCGTGCGCCGCGTCAGAAGGCGGGGCGGCATTGCACGGCGGCATGTCGCACACTTTGCTTCCGTCCGGAACCTCACTCGCGCCGGCGAAAAACCTTTGGAAGATCCTGCGGAATCTGCTGGGGATGATCACACCGGATCAGTTCTTCTGAAACGGTGATGGAATGCGGGAGTGCCGCCATGAGTTCAGTCCCGACGCACGAAGCGGATTCGCGCTCGTCGTCGGAGATCACACCGTCATGATAGAACCGAACCGCAATCCGGTCAGCCTGCAGGTCATACGCTACGGCGCGCAGCGATGGGCCGACTTCGCCCAGCAGGGCCACCTGCAGCACGAGCCTGAGTTCTTGTTCGTTCATTTGTCGCGTAAGATCGGCGCAATGTGAGGGAGCCCTTGGTCCTGGGGAGAAAACCTGCATTCCGGCCCGCGTTCTACTCGTCAGGCCCAAGCGGCGGATCGCCCACTCCTCGAACCACACCCTGAGCGACTTCACGCGGTTTCCGATCGATAATCCCTCGCAGAGGAGCGCATCACTGCCGGGTGACAGTGAATCCCCCCTTCGCTTGCGGAAACGATTCCGTCGACCAGATCCCCACGATCGACTGACCTTGAAGCTGTCCCTGCAAGCGAAGTGCGCCATGAGTCACACGTGGCGAAAGCTCCATCGTGATTTCTTTGCCACCCGAAACCTGAAATTCCGCCATGGCCACTCCGTCCGTCACCATGCATCTGGAGCCGGCGATGATCCGAAACAGAGTTCGCCTTCATGGTACACCTCGATGCACCACTTTCCGGCATCATCAACAATCCACATATCCCAGTCTATCTCCATGAGCGGTAACAGGTTACTCCTTAGAGCCCGGACCGGGACGTGAAGTATGGGGCGTAACGCGTTTGTCCATATGACGTACGCGTTTTCTTTTTTCAGTGGCACATGCGCGGCGATCTCGTTGACCAGCAGGCTTGCAGACTCGAGCGATTCCCAAGGTCGGCAGATGCTGTGGCTGACTCTGGACCAGTCAACTCGTCCCCACTCCGCGATCGGGAACCTGGATGTCAGGCATGCCTCGGCTTGGCTGTGTGCGTCCGTTCCCGGAACGAGCACCGTGTAGTCCCCTGACCGCAGACCGGCTGCAGCTGCGGCGGCGTAGATGTACGGATCCAGTGTTGTCATTGTGATGAGGAGACAGCGTATTGCGCCTCGGCAGCCTCATCAGTCCGCAGCGCAGCGTTCAGGGGGCATTGGATTGAGCCGAAATGCTCCACAAACCTCCCACACGTCCCCAGAAACTTCGGCTCAGAGTATTGGAGAGCGATGTCAACGTACCCGCCAATGCGGACCGCGGCGGAGAATGAGGGCTGCGTCTCGCCCGTCATGAACGTGCAGATCTGGTAGTCGCCCCGCCAGTTCGTGTGCGGGTAGATCGTCAGCGGCTGCATGCTGAGCGGCGCACGCACCCGTATCGGACCGCGTGAACAGCGAAACCCGGTAGTCGAACCGGTGCACCGCCAGAGGAGGGCCCAGCGCCTCCCCGAACGTGTATACCCCCCTTTGCTGATGATCGGTCGCTCAATGGTAGTAGACAGAACGGATTCACGTCACCATCCACGAGCATTACTGGCGTAATTACGCGAATGTGAACCGAAAAAGTTCCTTTCTAGTGTTCTTTTCGCGAGCCGCTCCGGTTCCCACACGAGCCTGCTAGCACGCTGGCGGCGCTTCCCAGCACTGCTCATCACCCCACTGGGTCCGGAAAAGGCAGGGAATGCTGCTCCCCAGGGTCGCGCTCACGGCAATGTCGTCCGCGGAGCCATGAATGCGATCCGGACCTGCGGACCTAAGCTCAAACGCTGTACCTGCGCGGACATACCGTACTATTGTCCCCCACATATCCGGCAGTTCGCCGCGGTCGTCCCTGTGGCCAATCCCGGGGCCGCGGAAAGTCTCGGGCAACGTTCCGATTTCTCTGCCGTAGCCATCGATTGCCCGTGCAACCCGTACGAGCCGGCGCCCGGTTGCCGAAATTGAGTCGCGTTGAGTCGCAGGGACGATTCGCTCCGGCCGATCGGACTCGTTCAGTGCCGGGCAGAGCCGGTATACTGTTGTACCCTCTCCGGTGGCACAAAGGGGAGCAATCCGTTCATAGCGAGTGGTCTGCAGTTCGTCGCGCAGTTCGCAGGGGAATGCCCGTCCCAAACGAGCAAGGGCAACGATGTCATCACCGGAATCAAAGGCGCCATCACTGCCCGCCGACCGGAGTTCGAAGGCGGTCCCGGTTGGTGCATACCGGAACTCTCTTCCCCAAGGGTCATTCAGGATACTTACTCGCTCGTCTCGGATTTCGTAGAGCGTAAGCGGGAGTGAACCCGCCGTACGGCCAACACGATCAATCACCCCGACGAGCGAGTAGAGCCGCCATCCCGCGTGCCAAACGGAGTCCTGTCGGGTGTACAACGCACCAAGGTCATCTGAAACTCGGCTGCCCCTTCCTGTCCCGCAGGCCGCCACCGCTGCACCTGCAAGAAGCCCGATGATGCCTGTCCCGCGCCTCAACATCCTGCTGGCAATCTGCTCGGAGATTCGGGCGGAGCACATCCGAAGGCGCATATTCGCGGAGGATTTTACGGGATTCCCAACTGGTTGCGTATCGTTTGCCAGTTTCCGCGTTGAGCGGCGCCAGAGTGAATGCATCCAAGGATATTTCGCGTCCCTCTGCCACCACTCGGAACGGGGAGTTCCCTGGCGGCATTGAAATTGTTTCCGATGCTCGTCCCAGGGCACATGTCCAGGTAGACCAGACCTCGGTTTCGTCTTTGAACTTGATGGCCATACTCATGAGCAAGGATGAACGCCCGCTGACCAGCCGTTGCGTATCCCAGCCGGGCCATCATCATTGAAGAACTCCCTGGTCACGATGATTCGTCCTTTGGGAGAGCCAGCAGGTTGACCATTATTGGTGTTCCCCACCAACCGAATCTGCCCACGTCCAGCATCGCCGTCAAAGGCTCGCGCACGGTCCCGTCCAGAAGACTGATCGAAAGGGCGAGGTCGTCTTACTGGTCATGCGAAAGGCGACCAAGTCACGTCGTGCGACCGATTCCGAGCCCTCCCAGCAGCCCATGTTTCCTGTACAGGTGGGCTGCGCATTTTAATTCGTACGGGTCTGAATAGCTCCCCGGATCGCCCGCCGCGAACCGAACGCGTAAAGCCCGCCCGCGAGGCCGATCGGGTCTTCCTGCGTGAAGCGGCCGGCCTGCGCGTCGTAGTACCGGTTGCGCATGTACATATTGCCCGGCAGATCCCGCTTGTTGTGCACCAGGCTCCCACCCAGAACCCGTCCGTTCCCGGCGGCGCCTTGCGCAGGCTGTGGTCCAGCCAAACGTAGTCTGCCCTGCTACAGTACTGTGGCAGGACACTGCATGGGCAAAGAAGTACGATGCCTCGCGTCAGGTAGCGCGGGGCATGGACATCATGATTGTTTTAACCTCGGATGGTGAAACTCACCCGTCTAGGCAGGGCGGAGGCAACTCCGAACAAGCGACTACACGGCCCTCGGTGACAAATAAGCATGGCACGACCTGCCCAAGGTGCCCCTCGACAACGAGATCGTCGGGGGTGTCATGGTTCCCGTCCGGACCCGCAGAACGTACCTCATAGTCCCGATTGTTCGGACGGTATCGGAGCGGGCGTCGCCAGATGTCACCGATCTCATCCATGTTGAGTGCGCTGGCACTCGCAACAGCGCGGAGCGTCAGCGGGAGTCCACCCAGATCACGCCCGGCAGCGTCGATCCCGCGAGCGATCCGAACCAGCCGCAACCCCATGAGTTGCACGGAATCCCGGGAAGATGCCGGAGCCTCGTCATCCCTCGACGACGGGGAGGTCAGCTGGGGGCACTGCAGCAGCACGATGATCGCACTGGGACCGCAAGGCGGCTCATACCCCGCACCCGTCCACGTCCGGAACTCGTCTCGGATCACACACGGCTGATTGCGGCCGATCTGCCCAAGTGCGATGACATCATCGGAAGTTTCGAAGATCCTGTCCGAGCCGCTGGACCGCACCTCGAACTGCTTCCCCCGTGGGATGTAGCGCACCGCCTGCCCCCACGGGTCGAACATCAACTCTGCAACAATGGGCTGCGTCGTCGACTCCAACGTGACCGGGAGTTCACCCGTTGAGCGAGCCTGAAGATCCACAACCCTGGTCAAACCATACAACACCTGTCTCGTTCCGCCGACGGAGTCCCGCTTCGTGGGCCCGATCGCGGGACCCATGACACCACGCCCCGCCGGCGCAGGGAGGCAACTCGCAAGCGCAATCAGTGCCATCAGACCGGCAGCATAGATCAACCTAAATTTCATCCGACTCCTTTCTCTCGCCTTTAGCAGACATGTGGCCCCCAAAGACCGGGCTGACGTGCAATTCGACACCCAACAAGGTTAGCGTCGCCCTGCAGCAAAGCATTTTCACCGTTCTGCGACTGGTCCCGAAACAGACCTAAGATGTACGCCCGGTTACTCGGAATCGCAGGGTTATCGGCATGTTGGACGAGCTTGCCCGTCTCATACTGGAAAATATGCCCAAGTTCGTGACCAAGCACCCATCCACGTTCTCCAGGTGTGTTATAACCGGTCAGAGAACCGGGCTGTTTTCCATCGAAAAACCCGTACATCACGTTGATCCTGCCACGCTTGTAGTCAGCCTCTGCGGGTCGGCCCCGCCAAGTTCTTTCAACCCTGCGGATGCCTCCATGGTCTAGCATGTGGAACAATCTGGTAGTTTCAGAGCCCGGTACCAACGTATTCAGCGCTGCGAAAGTAATGTCGTACTCTTGGTGAGAAAGCCCGCCGGGACACGTTTTCTCACCGACTCCAAACAACCCCAGCAAGCCCCTTCGTTTGTAGAGTCGATCCGCACACAACCCATATGGATCGCTGTAGCTCACCGGATCGCCCGCCGCAAACCCGTACGCATTCAGCCCGCCGGCGAGGCCGATGGGATCTTCCTGGCTGAAGCGGCCGGCCTGCGCATCGTAGTACCGGTTGCGCATGTACAGGTTGCCCGACAGGTCGCGCTTGTTGTGCACCAGGCTCCCCAACCCAGAACTCCGGTTGCCCGGCGGCATCGCGCGCACGCTGTGGTCCAGCCAGATGTACTTGCCCGCCCACTGCACCGCGGCCAGGCAGTACAGGTACGTGGGATTGATGTTGCCTGGCCGGCCCGGCACGTACCCGTCCACCGTCTCGTTGTCGCCCGGCTGCGAAGGCACGCGCGCGCACCGCTGCGTCTCGCCCGTGATGAACGTGCCGATCTGGCAATCGGCCCCGCCAGTTGGTGTGCGGGTGGTTGGTCAGCGGGTCTAACGCGGCAACGGCGGTGTCGTGCTGCGCGAACGTACTGTCGCGGAGGTCAACCGGGCTCCCCGTGCGCTCCCGCCTCCGCAATGGTTCGTGGCAACAAATCATGCCCCGCAAAGGCAGGGGGGGATGGGGGAGTTTCCTTTACGACACAAACGGCACCCTGACTCAGAGCCTTCGGAAGGGAACAACCTCCGCCACGCCCCTGACTGTCTGCCAGGAAATTGCGGCAACCCGAACTCCGTCACTCCGGAATGCTGCCAACGGCCTGGAATCCGTTTCTTTCCCCAGTCTATCCCCGCAGAATGCAGTAAAGAGAGCTACGTATATCTGATTGCCTTCAAAGAACCGCGTACATTCTGGACGCGCGTGAACAATGCGAGCGTAATCGGCGGAAGCTTGCCGAACCGCTTCCGGTACTCGTTGGTCAACGGCCTCGCCCAGCGTATCAGACGGGGGTATTCCAAAGGCGTGAGCAGCGTGAGGTCCCGGGACCAGATAGCCCTGCGATGCGGGTGACCTATCCCCTCTCGACATGCTTAAGCAGCCGCTCATCGAGACGATTACGCACGCTGCCAGAAACTTGCAATGTTGGCGGTATGGGCCTGACCGATCCATAATCTGGGTTCTCATCAGTAATCCTGTGGATTCGGGTTATCGGGACCTCTCGGGATCACAAACCGGTGGTAGGTTGTCATGGTGACAGAACCGTCCCGAGACGGCGTTAGCCTGTAAATATATTTATCATCGATGATGTAGGTTGTCGGCATGATACCCAATCCTACATAAGCTCCACTTCCGCTAACGTCTGTGTCGCTTGGGCCGCGGGTGTACTTATCTCCAGGGATGCCGCTTTCCCTATCTAGACCAACATTCCCGTGTGTATGGTAGTCATATGTGGTATTACGATTTACGGGAATTCGAATGTCTTCTCTCGTTGCGTTCTGGCCGGGGAGGCATCCCCCCGCCACGCTGCAGGACGCACCCTGTTCAAGAGCGTATCCACCTTCGTCATGCGGTGCATTGTTGAATGCAGCCTCCATTGGTCGCCTCTTGGCTGGATCATCCAGTACCGCATCGCCCGTTCGGCCATTCGGAACACTGAGCAACGCGACTGCGGCGCCAACGCACACCGGGCACAACCCATACGGATCCGAGTAGGTCACCGGATCACCGTTCGCAAACCCGTACGCGTTCAGCCCGCCCGCGAGGCCGATGGGGTCTTCCTGCTTGAAGCGACCGGCCGTCGCGTCGTAGTACCGGTTGCGCATGTACAGGTTGCCCGTCAGGTCCCGCTTGTTGTGCACCAGGCTCCCCACCCAGAATCCGTCCGTCCCCGGCGGCGCCTTGCGCACGCTGTGATCCAGCCAGACGTAGTTGCCAGCCCACCGCACCGCCGCAAGGCAGTACGGGAGCGTGGGGTTGATGGTCCCCGGCCCGCCCGGCACATATCCATCCACCGTCTCGTGGTCGCCCGGCTGCGAAGGCACCTGCACGCACCGCTGCGTCTCACCGGTGGAGAACGTGCCGATCTGGTAGTCGCCCCGCCAGTTCGTGTGCGGGTAGATGGTCAGCGGCTGCATGCTGATGGGCGCCGGTCCCGTGTCGTACTTCGAGAACACCGAGTCCCGGTAGTCGAACCGGTGCACCGCCGGCGGATGGTCCAGCGCATCCCCGAACATCATCGCTGAAAAGCCAAACGATGGCTTAAAGATGCTCTCCGGTGATGTCATCCCAGCCTGGGACGCATCTCGGCATATATCGGCACCACTCACCTCGCCGTGCCCGCATCACGCGCAACAGCACGGCTGCTGTTCCGCCTGATGCACCAATACAGGTACGGACCAACATGGAGCCGGTCCGTACCTGTTAGAGGTTTCAGCGGGTTAAGCGCAGTTCAGAACCGGACGGTGTCCAGAATAGTTTGGGTTACTACCAGAAAAAAGCCAGCGAACACCAGCCGCAGGTCGGGTCCGGTGCGCCTGCGTAGCCCAGCCGCGAAGGCCGCTGCGAATGCAAGGCCCAAAAGGCAACTAACCCCAAGGCTAAACATCGCCAGCGAACTCCGTCCCGTGATCATGCCGCGGTAAAGACTCGATCCGGCGAATCCCGAAAAAATCATGCTCAAGGACAGCCCCACCGCGTTAGCAAAGACACGTCCGTTCATTTTCTCCCTCCTCGATCTGGGTGTATCCCCCGGCAGCCTCGGCACGGCGGCGCTCACGGTGTTGGGGCAATGAGCGCCGTCCCGCAAGAAGCGGCAGCGGCAGTAGACGTTATCGACAGCTCCACCTTGGCTTGTGTATGGTCCTCTTTCATGTCTTCCCAATTGCGAAGCGCATCAAAATACTGTTCGTTCTCGTGTGTAAACTCGATACCAGCAGCCTCACCGCCGCCGTTTGCATAGATCTGGTAACCGCCGCTGGCGTTCCCACTGTCGGCGCATCTGGTCTTCAGCTCTTCGCATCCGCCGTTCGGTGGTCACCACCCGGCGTGCGGCCAAGGCTGTGACGGCCGCACCACCCAGGCAGACCACTGTCCCGATGCCAGGACCATCCTCTCCCGCAGATACCAAAGCTCGTGAGCCATCCGGATCTGTGCATTGCAGGACAGCCTCACCGCTGATCGCCCATGCGCAGAGTCCATACGGATCCGAATAGCTCACCGGGTCCCCCGCCGCGAACCCGTACGCGTTCAGCCCGCCCGCAAGGCCGATGGGGTCTTCCTGGCTGAAGCGGCCGGCCTGCGCATCGTAGTACCGGTTGCGCATGTACAGGTTGCCCGTCAGGTCCCGCTTGTTGTGCACCAGGCTCCCCACCCAGAACTCCGGGTTGCCCGGCGGCATCGCGCGCACGCTGTGGTCCAGCCAGATGTACTTGCCCGCCCACTGCACCGCGGCCAGGCAGTACAGGTACGTGGGATTGATGTTGCCCGGCCCGCCCGGCACATACCCGTCCACCGTCTCGTTGTCGCCCGGCTGCGAAGGCACGCGCGCGCACCGCTGCGTCTCGCCCGTGATGAACGTGCCGATCTGGTAGTCGCCCCGCCAGTTCGTGTGCGGGTAGATGGTCAGCGGCTGCATGGGCAGCGGCGCCGGCACCGTGTCGTACCGCGTGAACAGCGAGTCCCGGTAGTCGAACCGGTGCACCGCCAGCGGATGGTCCAGCGCCTTTCCGAACGTGTACGGACGCTAGGTCCGAAAGACGGTGTCAACCATCAGCCAACGCCGCGGGTACCGACGCGGACCTCGCAGTCGCGCAACGCAGGAGTAGCGTGGCGACACCTGTAGCTGCAAACCGTGGTAGTAAGCGCGCCTGGCTTTTGCCGCGATCATAGACATACCCGATCCGGTGTACTGGTCAGCACACCGGATCGGGTATCTTTCAAGGGAGTCGCGCCGATTGCCGGCCCACCAATACATAGACCAAGCCGAACAGGACACGTGCCAATCACACCGGCGTTTCGGGTGACACCGAGTCAGCTTGGATCCATTCCAGTATGGGCTGAAACTCCCTGTTCAACGCCGGTCTCAAGAAGGACATGAACTCCTTCGAGGCAATGAGTTCGTCGGCAATGTATTCCAAAAAACGAGACCGAGATCACTTCTTTCACATACTCTGATCCGAACGCTGCCCCCCGTTCCATCACGGCGAACAGCGCATCGAGAGTCTCACCCCCGTTATTTACCCCATCGAGGCTTTCCTTGTACAGTTCTAGAACGAAGCGGCTAACATCACCCATGAGAACGTGCGGGAGAAGATCGTCGTTGTCAGCCACCCACCGTACCAGATCAGAGTCGCTCCGGGATTGCCGTTTCACCTCGTGCAGAACTGGCCGCGCAACCGGGTGAGCAAGTGATGCAATGAGCCGCCCTTGCTGGCTGTCTCATGCTCTCGACTGACCGCGCCGCCGACTTTCACAAGGTCGAGTGAACCGTGAACACCTCGCTGTTCCTTGCAGACCAGGCAATCAGCCGACCGTCTTGGGCGAATACGATTGTGTACAGGCGCGCAGTCCACGGCATGCTGATCGCGCGCGTATTACGCGTCAGCACCGTTACGCGTACAAGGGTGCCTGATGCAAACACCAAGGTAGTGTCACCGGGCCAGATTTGAGGGCGCCTCCCCGCCCATGTGCGCAGCAAAGCCGCCGTCCGCTCGTCGGTTGCAGCGTCCGCTGCGTAGACGATTTCTGCGCCACCATGCGGATCGAGCACGCGCGCGATTGTCCGGCCAAGCGCATCTGCCTCTTCGCGGGATCTCGGCGGGGGTGCCACCTGAGACACGAACTCTGCCACGTCGGGCTCTGAGAATCCGCCCAGACGAAACGCGCGGCTGGAATCAGCCGCAATCAGGTACCATTTGGAATGATCCGCCGGCAGGCTGCCCCGCCACAACACCAACTGGTTCCCCATCGGCTGAACCAATTCCACCCGCAGACTTCCGGTTCCATCAAGACGGGTTGACGCGGCCTCATAGAGCGTGAGATCCGCGGCGATCTGCGGCCTCAACATCGCAGAAACCTCCTCCGGAACCAGGACTTGGCCGTGTATGGCTGTCGGAGCTTGAAACGCCATCAGCGTGGACGCGAGCAAGACGACTGCGTTCTTCATGGTTCTTTCTTCATCAGGGATTCACAGGTACTCTGGGGATATTCGTTTCGCCACGCACCGTGTTCTCCGTCTGCCGCGCGCACGGCTCGGAAGCACAGCCAAGTACATGCGCGAATTCGTGTCCGGCAGCTGCAGGGAATGTGAAAGGTACCCCATCGCTCTGGGAGATCGATGCGAAATCTGCCGGGTTGACCGTAACGGTTCCACCTTCCCCGTGCCCGGCGACCGGAGTAGGATCCCAACACCCCCCCGCGAAGCCCGCGCAGGATGCCGGAAGTGATCCGACACGGAACTCGACGTATTTGCTGCTGGCCTCGATCTCTCTCATTTGACGGTCTATGGTAGGCGAAGCACTTCGTGCCGCTTCCAGTTCAGCCCCCCCACTTACAATCACTAGAGTGTCGCCGCGCAATCCATACGGATCCGAGTAGCTGACCGGGTCGCCGTTCGCGAATCCGTACGCGTTCAGCCCGCCTGCGAGGCCGATGGGGTCTTCCTGGCTGAAGCGGCCGGCCTGCGCATCGTAGTACCGGTTGCGCATGTACAGGTTGCCCGACAGGTCGCGCTTGTTGTGCACCAGGCTCCCCACCCAGAACTCCGGGTTGCCCGGCGGCATCGCGCGCACGCTGTGGTCCAGCCAGATGTACTTGCCCGCCCACTGCACCGCGGCCAGGCAGTACAGGTACGTGGGATTGATGTTGCCCGGCCCGCCCGGCACATATCCGTCCACCGTCTCGTTGTCGCCCGGCTGCGAAGGCACGCGCGCGCACCGCTGCGTCTCGCCCGTGATGAACGTGCCGATCTGGTAGTCGCCCCGCCAGTTCGTGTGCGGGTAGATGGTCAGCGGCTGCATGGGCAGCGGCGCCGGCACCGTGTCGTACCGCGTGAACAGCGAGTCCCGGTAGTCGAACCGGTGCACCGCCAGTGGATGGTCCAGCGCGTCTCCGAACGTGTACGCCACCCGCCCCGTGCTAATCTGGTACGGCGCAAGCTGGTTGCTGGGAGTCACGTCCTGCTCCGGATTCTCCCCACCCGTCCGGATCTCCCACAGAATCCGGTCGCCGTCCCACACGGTGCGCACCAGCGATTCCCGGCAGCCGATCTCGCAATGCTCACGGCTGCGCACCAGCACCCGCCGCCCCAGCGGGTCGTAGCGGTACTCCTCGAACGCCGAGCCCTCGCCCGAGCGCATGGAGTAGCAGCGCATCTCCGAGTGCCCCGGCCCCGTCGGGATGAAGAGGAAGTACGGGATCGACGTCACGACCGCGGTCATGGCGCAGGCCTGCATGTCCACGATGCGCAGCCGGCCGGCGGCGTCGTAGTGGGAGGCCTTGCCTTCCAGCCGGCGGGAGTTCGCGATCCCGCTGTACGGGCGGGTGTCCGTGCTGAACACCGTGTTCCCCGCCGAGTCGAACAGCGCGCTCGTCGCCGACGTGATCGCCGCGCCCGCGCCCGGCGCGCCGGACTGGAAGCGCAGCCGCCCCGTTCCGGGCTCGTAGTCGTGACGGGTCACGTGCAGGGCGGGCACTTCCACCTTGGTGTAGTCGTACTTCTGCACCACGGCCGCGTTGCCCAGCGCGTCCTGCACATAGCCCTGCTCCATGTAGTTGGTGCCGTCGGGCGACGAGCGCGACCACGCCAGGCTCCCCAGCCCCGAGTAGAAGTTGGTCACCTCGCCGATCCGCTGGTTCACGTGCGCCAGCTTGCCGCGCACGTCGTACGCCATCGTGTCGTCGTCCAGCGCGCCGATTCCCGGAATCGTAAGCCTGCGCGTGCGCAGCCGGTTCTCGGCGTCGTACGTGTACACCTCCTGCGCGGTGCTCGGGTACAGCTCCCCCGTCTTCTGCCCGGCGATGTTGTACGCGAACTGGTGGATCCCCACCGGGTCCGTCACCGAGGCCAGCGCGCCGGTCACCGGGTCGTAGCTGTTGTGCACCGTCCATCCGCTCGCCGGCGCCAGCGTGGACGGGTGGATCAGGTCCGTCCGCCGCCCCGCCATGTCGTAGGCGTACCGCAGGCCGTACACGTGCTGCGTGGTGTCGCGTGTGGCGTACGTCCCGATGACCAGCGTATCGCCGGAGATGGAACCGTTGGGGTTGTAGCCCCGCCGCACGATGGCGTCGCGGTTGGCCGCGTGCACCATGTTGCCGGCCAGGTCGTAGTCGAACCGCTCCACGTCACCCGGAATGGTGATCGTCTGGCCCGCCGCCGTCGCGTTCCCGGAGGCGTCCGTTCCCCAGATCGGAAAATTGAAGGCCTTTCCGTATCCAACGGAATCGACGTAGCGCGGATTCGTCCTCGTGGCCGGCAGGGTGCGCGTACGCAGCCGGTTCAATGCGTCGTACGTCATCGTGATGCGGTACCGGAGCCGGTTGGTGACCGCCACCGCGTTGCCTGCGTTGTCGTACTCCGTGGAGTCACGCTTTCCGTCCGCGGCGATCTCCACCGTCTTGCGACCCGCCGGATCGTACTCGAAGCCGGTGGAGAACACGCCCACGTGCGCGGTGTCGGGCACCGCCCACCGGCGCACCGTCGCCAACTCGCCATACGTGTTGTACACGTTCTCCACGAACAGGCGTTCCTCCGGCGTGGTCCACGGGGCGCTGTAGGCCGGATCGCCGACGACCATGGACAGCGCCGGCCCGCGGCTGACGGTCAGCGCCACGCGGCCCGCCGAGTCGTACACGACGCTGTCGCGGCGGAAGAGGCCATTCGCCGGGTCCACCGGACTCTTGGTCACCCACGGGCGCCCCAGGCCGTCGTTCACGTACTCGGTACGGATCTTGGTGGGGCTCACCGTCGAGGCCATGTTCCCGACCCCGTCGTAGTAGATGGAGTCGCCCATCACCCCGTGCTCCACGTTGGACGGCGTGCGCACGGTGGCCGGCATCCCGGCGAACGCGCTGCCCGCGGGATAGTACCCGTAGTTCACCCGCCGCCCGGCGTCGCTCCCCAGCTGCTGCCACAGCCGGTTCCCCGTCGCCGCGTCGTACGCCATGGTGTCCTTGCCCACCAGCTGCGTCAGGGCACCGGTCGACGAGACCTCGTATCGGGCGAGCCGCACCGGCGCGTCCCACGTGTCGTCGTAGAGCACGGTGGTCCGCGAGTTCCGCCCGTCGTTCAGCGGGTTGATCACCTGCGTCGACACCACCCGGCCGCGCGCGTCGTACTCGGCCGTGGAGCGCAGTCCGTTGGGCGCCACCGTTTCCGTCGGCAGCGCGGGAAAGCGGGTATCGCCGCGGGTGACGGTGGTCACAGCCCCAAGCGGGTCCTGCGCCGCCACCGGCCCGCCCCACCGGTCCAGCCAGAAGCGCGTGGTGTCCGCCGCGTTCTGGCGCGGCCCGTCGATGGTGGTGATGACCTGCGCGGCGGGGACGGGCGGGCCCATGTTGGGGGTCCCGCGCGTGGATGCGTTGTAGTACACGTACCCGATGTCCTTTGCCGGGTCGCCCATCCACACGGTCGCGCGGGACAGCTCGGCGCCCCAGTCGTACTCGTAGCGCGTCGTGGTGCCGCGCAGGCTGATGCTCCGCGTCATCCGGCCGGGCTCGGTGTTTTCACCGTACTGAAACTGCCGCGCCGGCACGCCCGGATCCTTGATCCACAGCTGCCGCCCCGTTGCGTCCGGACCCAGCGTGACGGTGCGGGCCGCGTTGCCCGCCAGGTCGGGCGAGGTCACGCGGTTCAGGCGGCCGTTCGCGTCGTAGTAGAAGCGGAACGGCGGCTTGTGGGCCAGGTAGCCCACGCCCGTGGGCGTGAACACGGCCTGCAGCCGTCCGGAGTCGTGCCAGAAGTGCGTGTGCCGGTCCAGCACATCCACGGTGGCGATGTGGCTGCCGTCCGCGCTGTAGTAGATGCTGGCGCCGTTGCGCAGCCGCCGCACGTACGCCGCGTCCTGGTAGGTGGTGTTCGTGCGCAGCGTGTCCGGCCGCCCGCCCGGGTTGCGGGCCACCCAGATCCCGTTGTCGCGCGCCAGCGGACCCTGCTGGTACAGACGCGTGCTCCCGTCCCCGCCCACCCACAGGATCTCCTTGTAGCCGTTGTTGCTGGGCGAGAGCACCAGCTGCTCCAGCCCGGCAAGCCACCAGCCCCGGCCGAACGGGCTGTTCCGGCGGTTCACGATCGCGAACCGTCCACGCCGGATCCAGTCCTGCGTCTGTCCGTCCGCGTAGGTGGCGGTAACCACGAGGAAGTAGTCGTACACGCCCGTGTTCTGTTCGAGCGCGTTGTAGCTCAGCGAGACGTGGCTGGTCTGTCCCGGGGTGAAGTTGCTCCCCGGCCAGGTGGCCTGCGCCTGCAGCACCCCCGCCTCCGGCATGCTGCGCCCCGTGTGAACGCGCACAGTCACCTGCGTCAGCGCGGCACGCCCCGTCGGCGGCGTCACGTAGACGCCGAACGTGGGAATCGGGTGCGCCTGGTCGCTGCCGTACAGAAGCGTGGGGGCGCGGCTGCGGTTCAGCACGCGGACGGCGGGAAGCGCGTGCGCCACCCGCAGTTCGCCGCACTCGTACACGCCGTCCAGGCCGGCCGGCGCGCTCAGGCACTGGCCGCGCGAGGCGTCCGTCCCCGCGCCCGGCACCACCATCACCGGCGCGCGCGAGTCCCAGTGCGTCACGGGGCGGCCGGGCACCGCGTCGCGCCCGAACTGCTCCGCCGGGTACCAGTCCGCCTGAATGGAGTCCACCACCTGCCGGTAGTTGCCGGCCGTGACCCGCGGGCTCCACTTGGTCACCTCCGCCGGGGTGGCGGGCCGGTCCCACAGGTGGCGGAACAGCGAGTCCACCGCCACGTCGGCGCCGTGGCCGGTCACGAACGCCGCCTGGTACTCCGCCGACTTCGCCAGATCCGCCACCAGCGCCGCCACCGTTCCGCCCCCGGTGGAGATCCAGGACACGCGCGCCGTGATCTCCGCCGCCGTCGCATCGCGGTCCAGCACCTGGCGGTACGCCATCCGCACCACCTCGCTGAGCACGGGGAGCGGGGAGGGCGGCACGGGCGGCGTGGGCGGCGCGAACGCAGCCGCCGTCCCGCTCGCGGCCGTGCCTGCCCGCGGGGCCGCATGCCGCTTGTCAGAACGGGAAGCGGATGAAACCGCGTGCTCCGCGCTGGTGGCCGGTCGCGCGGGTGCGGATGGACGGGCCGCGAGTTCGCGCAGGCCCAGCCAGCCCACGGCGGAGAGGAAGGGGACGAAGACGAGTACCCGCGCATGGCGGGCGAGGGCGGAGCGGAAGTGTTGCGGCATGGAAGCGTCTGGAAGGAATGCGGCCCGGGGAAGACGGGGGCCGCGCCGTGATGCAGACCGATGATAACCGCGCCCTTGAAAGGTTGTAAGCTGGCGCGTAATAGCGGTCCCGAGAGTGCCGGCTTTCCGCCGTACACTTGTGAAATCCGCCAGAAATGCTCATCTCCCGCGGAGACGCACCCCGGTGATCACCGGCGGCATCCCTGTCGCTGCAACCGTGCGGAACTCTCCTCCCCTCCGCGACGCTTCCGGCGTTCCCGGTGGATGATATCCATCGTGATGCGATGTCGACTTTCCCTGGGATGCGCAACGTGCACAACCTGTTTTACGCCAATCATCACCACAACACGGGATGCTCCTCACCCTGCCAGGTTGGCGCGATTTGATACGGGGAGATCGCGAAGTGTTTACCGAACGCCGATCTGGATGCGAGAGTGTGGCGCGTACGTCCCCATCGGGCGGGCACGGCCGCGGACATGGGCGAGCATCCCGGCCCGTCCTTGGAGCCGCTCCGGGAGCCCGGGACGGAGCCCTCCAGACCGGGGGCGGCAGGCGACGGACCCCATCCACCCCAAACTCGCCGGGACGCGCAGGCCACGGAGCGTGGCCGGGGGATTGCGCAGGTGAGCGGGCTTCCCGCCGCCCCGAGGTCCCATGATCTGCATTCTGCACGGCTACCTGCTCGAAGGCTCCGGCAGCAATCTCTGGACGCGCTCCATCGTGGAATCGCTCTGCCGCCAAGGCGAAACGGTGCACCTGATGGCGCAGGAAAACCATCCCGAGCGCTACGAATTCATCAGCGAGGCGCGCTTCTACCGCCCGGACGGCACGGTGGAAACCCGCTTCCGGCGCGCGCCCTCCACCTCCGGCTGCTGCATTCTGCACCAGCCTGACCTGGGCGACACGCTTCCCGTCTACGTGTGGGACAAGTACGAGGAGTTCCCGCGCGTGGTGCCGCTGGTGGACCTGCCGGACGACGAGGTCGAGGAGTACGTGCAGCGCAACACCCGCGCGCTCCTGCGCATCGTCAAGGAGCAGGGGATCACGGCCATCCACGCCAACCACGCGGTGCTGATGTCCGTGGTGGCGCAACGGGTGAAGGCGGCCACGGGCGTTCCGTTTTCCATCATGCCGCACGGGAGCGCGCTGGAGTTCGCGGTCAAGCGGCAGAAGCGCTATCACACGATGGCGGTAAGCGCGTTCACCGACGCCTCGCTCGTGTTCGTGCACGGAGACGAAATGCGCCAGCGGGTGCGCACCATCCTGGGCGACGTGCCGGGGCTGGAAGACAAGTTCATGGACCTGCACCTGGGCGTGGACACCAGCCAGTTTCAGCCCGTTCCGCGCTCCGGACGGCGCGAGATGGCGGCGCGGATGGCGGCGGTGCTCGCGGACACGCCGCGCGGCCGCCAGCCCGGCCACTCGGAGCCCATGCTGGCCCGGCTGCGCGGCGGCATGGGGCACGATGAACTGCGCGAACTGCTGGCGGAGGAGCCCGCGTACGACGGCAAGGCGCCCGACGCGGAGGTGGAGGCGCGGCTGGACGCCATCCACTGGGAAAGCGATCCCACGCTGCTCTTCGTGGGGCGGCTGATCTCCACCAAGGGGATTCAGGGCGTGGTGGCGGCGCTCCCCTTCATTCTGCGCGAACGGCCGGAGATGCGGCTGATCATCGTGGGGCACGGCCCGCTGCGCCGGCCGCTGGAGGCGCTGCTGTGGGCGCTGGAGCATGGCGAGCGCGAACTGGTGCAGACGATCGTGGCGTGGGGGCGCGACCTGGAGGGCGCGCCGGAGGGGGAGTCGGAGGGCGCGGAACTCACGCAGGTGGCGCGCTTTCTGGAGCAGGTGGAGGCGCGCGGCGAACTGGACGCGTACTACCAGGCCGCGCGCGACCACGTCCGCCCGGACCGCGTCATCTTTACCGGATACCTGACGCACCGCGAGCTGGCCTTCCTTTTCCCCTGCTGCGACGCGGCGGTCTTTCCCTCCGTGGTCAAGGAAGCCGGCCCGCTGGTGTTTCTGGAAGCGCTCGCCGCCGGTAGCTTTCCCCTGGGCACCTACTTCGCGGGGATGAAGGCCAGCATCGACGCCGTCGCCGACAGCCTGCCCGCGGGCGACGGGGACGCGATGAAGCTGGATCCCGCCACGGAGCGCACCGTCGCCGACATCGTGCGGCGGGTGCCCGCGGCGCTGGACATGGGCGAGAAGCACAAGGAAACGCTGTACCGCGTGGCGCGCGAGCGGTTCGACTGGACCAGCGTCGCGCGCACGCTGCACCAGGAGCTGAACGAGTTGTGACGGAGCGGGAAATCGAGGACGGGGGATACTACCCGGCGGACGCCATCGTCGTCCTGGGCGGAGGGGTGCTGCCGGACGGCACCCTTCCCGTCGTGGGGCGCACGCGCGTGCAGCGGGCGGTGGAGCTGTACCGGCGCAACATCGCGCCGCGCATCATCTTCAGCGGGCGGTGCGGGCTGATGGACGACGATCCGCCGGTGACGGAGGCGGCGGCCATGGGCGCGCTCGCGCGGGAGATGAAGGTGCCGGCGGAGGCGATTCTGCTGGAAGAAGAGGCCAAGGACACGCTGGGCAACGCCTACTTCGTGCGCGAGCAGTTTCTGGAGCCCAACGGATGGACATCCATCCGCGTGGTTACGTCGGACTTCCACATGTCGCGCGCGGCGTGGGTGTTCCGCAAGATCCTGGGCGCGGGCTACGACTTCTCGTTCATGTCCGCCGCGTCGGGCCTGTCTCCGCGGGAGCTGATCCACCGGGCGCTGGAAGAGTGCAAGATCACCATCTTTCTGAACGAGTGGCTGGAGGCGCTGGAGGACGCGGACGAGCACGCCATCGAGCGGCTGATGAGCCAGGAGCACCCCGGCTACTCGGACGCACCGGTGCTGACGCATGATGAAATGCGCCAGCGGCTGAACGCCATCGCGGAGATCAACCGCATCGCCGGCACGCAGCACTGGCTCACCAGCGCGACGCCAAACGGATGGAACGGGCGCACGGAACGGCGCGGCAACCGCGAGCGCCGCGGCGTGGGCCCCGTCCGCCGCTGACGGCACACGATCAACACCATCGCAGGAGAAGATCCCATGCGCCTTTCCCCTCTGCCGCTGATCGCGCTGCTGCTCGCGTTCGTCTTCGCCGGGTGCGGGGACAGCGCCACGGGCGAGCAGTTCGATCCGCGGGGCAGCCTGTCGTTCACCTACCGTGACCCCATCAACGGCACCTTTTCCGCCGATGGCGAGCTGACGCTTCCCGCCGACGCCCTGATTCTGCCGGGCGGCGCCGCGGCGGCCGTGCGGCGCGGAAACACGCTTACCGTGGCCGCCGCGCGGCCGGCGAGCGGGAGCGCGGTGGACGTGTTCACGCTGGGGCTGGGGGACGCGCGGCAGGCGGGGACGTACTCGTTCAACCCCGTCGCGTGCAACCAGCAGGGCGCCGCCGAGTGCCGCACCGGTGCGTTTGCGCCGGCGCTGGACGCCGTCGCGCTGGGACTGAACCCGTCGCTGGCGACGCTGGCGGGAAAGGCGTACATCGTGGTTCTCGGCAGCGTGCGGATCACGGAAATCTCCGCCCGGCGCGTTCGCGGCGAGTTCAGCGGCACCGCGGCCCTCGCGAACGATCCGCTTCATCCGCTCACCATCGCGGACGGCCGCTTCGACGTCCCCATCCAGACGTTCTGACGCCAGCTCCTGGCGGCGCGAACAATCCGCAGGAAAAATTCTCACGCAGAGCAGCAGAGACGCAGAGAAGGGACAAGGATCGAGGCGGCGAACGGCATCGTCTCTTCCCGTCTTTCTCTGCTCCTCTGCTGCTCTGCGTGAGATTTCTGTTTCGATCCTCCGCGGAACGGGGTAGCGCGATACCCGGCATCCACATCGCCAGCGGACCACGCAGGCACGAGGGCGGCACCACGACGGGTGCCGCCCTTTCCTTTGCCGTCCATCCACAAAACGCGCTTTCTGGACAGGTTATCCGCCCCATCCCGCGCGGCCGTCCGCTTCGGCATTCTGCACGCGGATCCGGACAGAGAGGATCAAACCTTTTGGGCGGGTCGCGCATCTGAGTACCTGTTCGTTTCAACCACGCCCGAGCCCACCGTGCCGCCCGATGCGCACTCATACGTTCGTCCTGACCGCCGCCCTGCTGCTGGCCGCGGTGCCCCGCGCCGCGCAGAGCCAGACGCAGCCCTCCCCCGTACCGGGAGTCGCGGCGCACCCCGCGCGCGACATCGTCCTGGACGGCAAGCT
Organism: Longimicrobium terrae; assembly: GCF_014202995.1. NCBI lineage: Bacteria > Pseudomonadati > Gemmatimonadota > Longimicrobiia > Longimicrobiales > Longimicrobiaceae > Longimicrobium > Longimicrobium terrae. The sequence goes on along the minus strand of NZ_JACHIA010000013.1, from coordinate 131,852 downwards.
GGATGAGGGCGTGTGGGCCACGCCGGAGCCGGCCACCGGTTTCCGCCAGCAGCAGCCCCGCGAGGGCGAGCCCGCCCAGCGCACCGAAGTCCGTTTCGCGTACGACGAGAGCGCGCTGTACATCGGCGCGCGCATGTTCGATTCGCTGGGCGCGGCCGGGGTGAACACGCAGCTCACCCGCCGCGACCAGAGCGTGGAGAGCGATTATCTGCAGCTGGTGTTCGACACCTATCACGACCACGCCGGGCGCACGGTGCTTCAGGTGAACCCCTCCGGCGTCAAGTACGACGCCGGCCAGGCCTCGCCCAGCGCCGACCCCTCGTGGGACCCCGTGTGGACCGTGCAGACGCGCATCGACTCGGCGGGATGGACGGCGGAAATGCGCATTCCCTGGAACCAGCTGCGCTTCAGCAACGCGGTGGAGCAGACGTGGGGATTGCAGGTGCTGCGCTACGTACAGCGGCTGAACGAGAGCTCGCTGTGGTCGTTCTACGGCCGCCAGGAGTCCGGCGGGCCGGCGCGCTACGGCCACCTGTCCGGCATGCGCATCGAGAACCGGCCGCGCGGGCTGGAGATCATGCCGTACGCCGTGGCGCGCGCCTCGTACGTGGAGCCCACGCAGTCCGGCAGCCCGTTTCAGGAAGCGCGCGCCTACGACACGCGCGTGGGGGCGGACGTGCGGGCGCTGCTGGGGAGCAACCTGACCCTTTCCGCCACCATCAACCCGGACTTCGGGCAGGTGGAGCAGGACCCGGCGGTGGTGAACCTGAGCGCGTTTGAAAGCTACTTCGATGAGAAGCGCCCCTTCTTCGTGGAAGGGAGCGGGCTGCTGAGCTTCGGCGGATTGAACTGCTTTACCTGCAGCAACGTGAGCGGAATGTCGCTGTTCTATTCCCGCCGCATCGGGCGCGCGCCGCAGGGCGGGCTGCCGGGCGGGTACGACTACCAGGACGCGCCGGCCAACACCCGCCTCCTGGGCGCCGCCAAGCTGACGGGCCGCACGGCGGGCGGCTGGCAGATCGGTGCGGTGGAGGCGGTGACCGCGCGCGAGGTGGGCTACGTGCGCAACGCGGACGGCACCGGCCAAGAGACGACCGTGGAGCCGTTCACCAACTACCTGATGGGCCGGGTAAAGCGCACCTCCGGTGGCGGCAGCCGTACGTGGGGATTGATGGGCACCTCCGTGGTCCGCCGCTTTGGCGACGACGGCCAGGCGCTGCGCGGCCAGCTTGCCACGCACGCCGAGGCCGTGGGCGCCGACTGGAACCTGTACTGGAAGAACCAGACGTACCGGCTGATGGGGAACGTGGCGCTCTCCAACGTGATGGGCGATTCGCTCGCCATCCGCCGCCTGCAGCGCTCCTCCGCGCGCTACTTTCAGCGGCCGGACCGCGACGGGGGCGGCAACGGGATCTTTTCCGATGCCTACGCCACGGATGCCACGGCGCTGCGCGGCTTTGGCGGATACATGCGGATGAGCAAGGAAAGCGGCGCGTGGATGTGGGAAACCTCCACCAACTATCGCAGCCCGGGGTTCGAGGTGAACGACATGGCGTTCCTCACGCAGGCGGATTACGTGTGGATGAACGCCAACCTGGTGCGCAACGTCACCACGCCGTCCAACTGGTACCGCTCCATGTGGATCTCGGGAGGCGGGCAGCAGCAGTACAACTTTGACGGCGACCGTACGGACCTGCAGTTTCACCAGTACTCCGAGGTGAACCTGCTGAACAACTGGGACCTCTCTCTCTACGGCCACGTCCGTCCGGAAGTGAACACCGACCGCATGACGCGGGGCGGTCCGGTGGTGCGCCGCGCGGCGAGCTGGTTCCTGAATCCCTCCATCAACACGGATTCGCGCCAGCGGGTGGTCTTCTCGCTCGGGGGCGGCTTCGGCGGCACAGCCAACGGCGGCGGGGTCACCGAGATCAACGGCAGCATCCGCGTAAAGCCCGCCACCAACGTGCAGATCAGCGTGGGCCCGTCGTACACGCACGAGCGCGATCCCTCGCAGTTCGTGGCGCGCTTCACCGACGCCAACGCCACGGACTTCATGGGGCAGCGCGTGGTGTTTGCGGAACTCGACCAGCACGTGGTGTCGATGAACACGCGGATAAACTGGACGTTCACCCCCACAATGACGCTGGAACTGTTCGCGCAGCCCTTCGTGGCCACGGGCGACTACAGCGACTACAAGGAGTTCGTGCGGCCGCGCACGGTGCGGACGCGCGACTTCAGCGACCAGGAGCTGACGGTGACGGACCGGGACGCGGGCGGGCGGCCGTTGCGCTACCGGCTGGACACGGACGGCAACCCGGCCACGGACGAGGGGTTCCGCTTTGACAACGGCGGCTTCAACGTGCGCTCGCTGCGGGGCAACGCGGTGCTGCGGTGGGAGTACCGCCCGGGGAGCACGCTGTTCTTTGTGTGGCAGCAGCAGCGCAGCGGATCGCAGCCGTACGGCGAGTTCGACTTCGGCCGCGACGCCAGCGCCGTGTTCCGCTCGCACGCCGACAACGTGTTCGTCATCAAGGCGACGTACTGGATCGGCGGCTGATCCATCCGCGGGTTTGGATGATGGCGGGGATGGATGATTGAACGACGGGTCCGTGCAGCCGCACGGACCCGTTTTTTCCGTCATCCACCGAACGGCGACGCGGATGGATGCCCTACGCCGGGCCGCCGCCGGATGGGAGAAGAATCGGTGTCCGCTGTCCGTCGTGCCCCGAACGCGCAACCGAGTACGTCCGCGGACGGGTACGGCATGCGAACCGCGGCTTGGTCCGGTCCAGGATCTGGTACGTCGCGACGCACTGGATCAACTGGCTGGGCGGCGTCTCCGCCCCGACGCACTCCGGGTGTCCCGCCAGCGGTGTGCCGCTGCTTTCGCCGCAGACGTAGAAGCAGTATACCCGATCGAGGGGGATCAGGATGAGGGGCTCCCGCCGCGTGATCGCGGCGAACTCGAACCGTCCCGCCGCGTCCGTGACGGTTGAAGAAGTCGGCCGGATGCAGGTAGAATCTCCGGCCGCGGTCGAGAGCAGCATGCGGGCGCCCGGCACGGGACGTCCGTCTTCCTGCGTGTACACTCCAACCATGTGGGGAGAAAGGGTAGCCGTCACCACACCCGGGATGCAGCCGGCGGCACACGCGAGCACCACGACGGCGATCGTGGACGGCATGCGGGGCATCATTCGCGGGGCTCCATGTTCAGGCTCATGCGCCGGCGTTTATCCACTCGAACTCCCGCACGATCACCATTCATCCATCTCCGCTCGCGAACCGCGGCACCTGCCTCCGACCCGTTACCGCCGGGGATCATGTCGATCGTTCCCACTCGCCCAACTGCATCTCCAGTGGCGGGCGATAGGGGCGATGCGGCTTCAGGAGCGCGTCCAGCCGGTCCGCCGCGGCCTGGAGGCGTTCGCCCCGTTCGTGGTCCGCGCCCGGAACCGTGAGGTCCGGATGCCCCTGCGTGCGTCCCGTCAGCCGGCGGAGCGCGGAGGTCGCGCGGCGTTGGAAGCTGGCGCGGGCGGGCTCCGGTTCGGCGGCGCCCGCCACCAGTTCGCGCCAGCGCCACCGGAACTCCTTCCACGCGTCCGCTACCTCCCGGTCCACGCGAGCGCCGCGGATCTCGCCATCAAGAAGCTGCTGGGCGACGTCGACGATGGCGAACGACTGCGAGCCGTGGAGTTCGCGGGCGCCCATCGGCGCGATGGAGAGGAAGGCGGTCGCGCGCGACACGAACTCCGCCAGGTACTCCGCAAGCCACGCAATCCGCTGCGGCCGCCCGAACCGGCCCCGTTCCGCGGCCAGTTCCAGCCGGCACTCCAGCAGATCCCGCAGGGTCTCGCGCATCGCGTCCATCCGCCCTCAGTGGAACGCGTCGTCGCCGGGCACGCGGACCACGGCGCTGTAGTCCACCTTCCAGACATCGAGTTCGTACACGCCGCCGAAGTTGTCCGCGGCCAGCGTGACGAGCACCTGCACGCCGTCCTCGTCATCAAACATGCCTCGCCCAGCGGCCGGCCGAAGCGTCGCTCGCCTTCCGGCGGGGTGGACGGAGTACGGAGGCGCAGGCTCCCCATTCCGCCATCGGGGAGCGGGCGGACGCGGACCTGATCCAGCCAGCCGTCCGGGAACGCGAAGTCAGCGGCCGCGGCCGCCGCCGCGCGCAGCAGCCGCACCTCATCCGCCACGGGCGCGCGGAAACCGGCGTCGTCATCCACGAGCGGATCAGCGGCGGGTGTCGACGGAAACCGGGTGCATCTGCTCCCCTTCGTGCCACAGGGTGAGCATTCCCTCGTCCGCGGCGTGCGAGGCGATCACGAGCGTGCCCTCGCCGAACTCCCAGTCCAGCGGGTGGTCGGGCGGGCCCTCCACCAGCAGTTCGGCGTACTCGCCCGCATTCAGGCGGTACACGGCGCCCCACGGCTCCAGGAACACGGCCAGCGCGCGCCCGGAGGTATTGGCGATGCGGTACGTGCGCGAGGTTTCGCGCGGCTCCACGTACGGCGCGGGCTCCGGCTCGTCGGACACGCGCCGCCACCCCATCGCCTTCATCCATCTCTCGATCATCATCCCCCCGAACGTCCCCGTCTCGGCCGGCAGTCCTCTTCCGCCAGCACGCGCGCGCGGAAGTGAGCGGACAACCTATCGCATCCGCACCGGAAGCCGAAGTCGTGCCACGCGGACGCCCGAGCGCGGCGACGCAGGAAACGGCGGATGGGGAACGCCGCGGCCCGGTGTGTGCGTCCGCCGCGCCCGCTCACGGCGACACTCAACCGCTTCTGGAGGCACCATGGACAGAAACGACGATCTCGGCGGACCGGACGCACTCGCGGGCACGGGCGGCACACCCGGACTGGGCGGTTCAGGACTGGACGCGGGCGGGCTGGGAACCGGCGGACCGGCCGGCGCGGCGGGAGCGGGCGGCGTGACGGCCGGGGATACCGACGACTTCGGCGTGTACGACGTGCAGTACTACCGCGGCCACTTCGACAGCAATCCGGCGCGCCCGGAGACGCACACGTACGAGCAGGCGCGCACCGGCTACCAGGCCGGCCACGCGGCCGCGTCTACGCCGGCGTACGCGGGGCGGCCCTTCGCCGAGGTGGAAGGCTACCTTGAGCGCGCGTATCCCGCCACGGAGACGACCCGCTGGGACCAGGTGCGCGACTATGCGCGGCACGGCTTCGAGTGGAAGACGGTGGTGGGCGGGCTGGCGCTGGCGGCGGGCGGATGGTGGGCGGGCAAGCAGATCGTGGAAGCGCTGCGCACCCACAACAACGAGGACGAAAAGCACTACCGCGCGCACTTTGAGTCGCACCCCGCCCGGCAGAACGGGATGACGTACGACCATGCGCGCACCGGCTACGTGGTGGGCTACACGGCCGCGCGCAATCCGGCGTACGCGGGCCGCAGCTACACCGAGGTAGAGACGGACCTTCGCCGCGGCTTTACCGGCGCCAACGCCAACGAGTACGAAGTGCTGCGCGACTTCTGCGAGGCCGGCTACAACCGCGGCGTGGGCGCGTCGGGCAGCGCGGGCGTGTCGGGCGGCACGGGGACGACGGGCGGGCTGGGCGGCAGCGGATTGGGAAGCAGCGGATTGGGCGATGGGAGCCCGGCGCTGGGCGGCGCCGGCGGATCGGGGCTGGGGTCCACGGGCGGATCGGCGCTGGGCAGCACCGGCGGATCCGGGCTGGGGTCCACGGGCGTATCGGGCCTGGGGTCCACGGGTGGATCGGGCGCCGGCACCCTGGGCACGACCGGTGGCGTGACGGGCGATCGTGACGGCGGCGGCGGCACGATCGGCAGCGGCACGGGAACGGGCGGTCCGGGCGGCGGCACCGGCGGTAGCGGAACCGGCGGCGCGGGGATCGGCGGCGCCACCGGCGGTACCGGAACCGGCGCCGCGGGGATCGGCGGCGCGGGGTTCGGAACGGTCTGATCCGCGCGATCGGGTTGTGTTGGATGGATGATGAGCGGGGCGCCTTCCACGGGGAGGCGCCCCGTTTTGATTCCGGAGCGGGGCTGGGGCGACTGAAGTCGCGGCAACAACGGCGCGAAGTCCGCCTTCGCGGACTGGGGGTTCAGGTGCCGGTGGAATCCACGCCGCGGCGCGTCCATCAGCGCCGGAAAGGTTGGTGCGTGAAGGCGGAGATCGCCGCGTCCGCCATCCCAGGAGCGAATGAATTCGCCGCTGGGAAGGGCACGAAGTCCGCCTGCGCGGACTGTGCGGGCCGGCATCGGCGCGGATCGCGGGCGCGGAGGTGCCCGCCGGATCGGTTGAAGCCCCGAACGTGGGCGCGACAGCGCCACGTGTCGGGGGTTACCGCTGTTTGAGCGGCGGATTCATTCGCTCAACGATGGCGCGGACCGCACGTACCCTCGGAACCCGCACTTGTTGTGATCTGCACCTATCCGAGAACCCTCTTGAGACCGAACCCGCATCATCCCGGGGTACGTTCTGGCATGGGCGATCATCAACAAGACACGGAACGAGAACGGCCCGCGCGGCATGGTGCCGGGCGGGCCGTTCATCGGTCGCGATCAGCGTCGCAAATCAACCCGCGTAAAGGAGCGCTCCGACGCCAGCGCGGCTGGGGACGGCGAGCTTGGCCAGCACCTGTTCGGTGTGCGCGCGGACGGTAAAGAAGCTCAACCCAAGCTTTTCCGCGATCTCCGCGTTGGTCAGCCCCTCCCCAATGAGCCGCGCCACGTCAATCTGCCGCGGCGTCAGCCCGAACCGCTCGCGCAGCGCCTCGTCCGGGAGCGCGGCGGGGGCGGCCGCGGGGGCGGCGGGGGCGGCCGCGGGGGCGGCGGGAGCCTTCCCCGCCCCGGGGCACGTCCGCTCGTGGCGGCGAAGGAGCGCGGCGATGCGGGCCAGCAGTTCCATCGCCCCGAACGGCTTGGTCACGTAGTCGTCCGCGCCCAGCCGGAACCCCTGCAGCTTGTCGGCCTCGTCGCGGCGGGCGGAAAGGATGAGGACCGGCGCGTCGTCGCCGCGGGAGCGAAGCTGCTCCAGCACCGAGTACCCGTCGCGGTCCGGCAGCCCCAGATCCAGCACCACCAGGTCCGGGCGATGGCTGGCCGCAAGCGCCCCCGCCTGCGCCGCGCGCGTGGCGATGGCCACCGAATAGCCCTCACGCTCCAGGCTGTTCTGCAGCGCCTCCGCCAGTTCGATGGTGTCTTCGACGATCAGAATGCGCTTCATGCCACGGCGAGCGGAAGAGGGATGGGATCAGCTTCAGATACGGTTTCGGACAGCGGAAGGGCGACGTGAAAGACGGAACCGCGGTCTTCCTCGCTCTCCACCCAGATGCGGCCGCCGTGCGCCTCCACGATTTCGCGCGCGATGGCGAGGCCCAGGCCCAGGCCGCGCCGGTCCGCGTGCCGCGCCTGCCAGAACGCGCCAAAGATGTGCTGCAGCTGCGCGGCGGGAATCCCCGCGCCCTGGTCGGCGACGGAGACGCGGAACTCGCCCGCCTCCATCCCCCACGCCAGGGTGACCACGCCCGCGGACGGGCTGAACTTGACCGCGTTGCCCACCAGGTTGCTGATCACCTGCAGCATGCGCGTGGGGTCCGCGACCAGCACCGGCGCGTCGCCCGCGTCCACGTACAGGGTGAGCCCCGCCCCGGCGGCCAGCGGCTCCAGCAGCCCCGCGGCCTCCGCCAGCAGCACGCCCATGTCCTGCGGGCTGCGGTCCAGCGCGAGGGCACTGCGGCTCAGCCGCGACACGTCCAGCAGGTCTTGGATCAGCCCGTCCATCCGCTCGGCGGCCTGCTGCACGCGCTCCAGCGAGCGGGCCTCGTACTCGCCCATCCCCGGCGGCAGATCGCTGCGCAGCATTTCCGCGTCGAACAGGATGGCCGTCAGCGGGCCGCGCAGATCGTGCGCGACAATGGCCAGCACCTGGTCGCGCCCCTCCAGCGCGGCGCGGGAAGCGTGGTACAGGCGGGCGTTCTCCACCGCGAGGGCGGCACGGTGCGCCAGTTCCGCCGCGAGCGCCTCGTCCTCCGCGTCGAACGCGCGGCCGTCCGCGCCGCGCCCCAGCGCCAGCCATCCCACCGGCGCGCCGGAAACGGCGAGGGGAACGACGAGCGCGGACGCCGGCGCATCCGCGCCGAACCACGCCTCCAGCCCACGCACATCGTCGTTGGAGATCCATCCATCCGCCCCGCCCATCCGCCGGACGCGTTCTCCGTCCTCCATCGGCACACGACAATCCTCCGGCGCCATCTCCAGCACCACGCCCTCCGCGCCGGGGCGCGCGCTGGCCACGCGCATCCGCCGGTCATCCTCCAGCAGATCCACTACGCAGCGGTCCGCCAAGCGCGGCACCACGAGGCGCGCGAGCTGTGCGGCGGCGGTCGCCGTGTCGAACGAGGCGTGCAGGATGCGCCCGGCCTCCGCCAGCAGCTCCGCGTCCCGACGCGCGCGGCGCTGCTGGCGGTGCAGCACGCGGCCGCGCAGCAGATTGCGCACGCGAAGCTGCACCTCCGCGTTGTGGAACGGCTTGGTGATAAAGTCCTGCGCGCCCTCCCCCAGCGCACGCTGCCGTGCGTCGAACGTGGCATCCGCCGTCAGGACGAGGACGGGGATGAAGTCGTCCGGCGCGATGCGCGCGCGCAGGTCCGCCAGCACGGCGAACCCGTCGCGCCGGGGCATGTGCAGGTCCAGCAGCACCAGGTCCGGCGCGTGCCGGTCGAAGAGTTCGACGGCTTCCACGGGATCCGCCGTGCGCAGCAGGTCGTGGTGCCCGTCGCGGCGAAGGATGCGCTCCAGCAGATCGAGGTTGGCTTCCTCGTCATCCACCAGAAGCAGGGTGCAGGCGGTAAGGTCCGGCTCGTTCATCCGCGCCCTTCGCGCCCGGCCAGCGCCTCGTCCACCGTGCGCAGAAAGAGGCGCACGTTCAGCGGCTTGGTGAGGTAGGCGGCGGCGCCGTCCGCGCGCAGCCGCTCCAGCGTGCGCGGCGTGGCGTCCGCGCTGATGATGACGACGGGGACGTGCGCCGTCCGCGGATCCGCCCGCAACTGCCGAAGCACCTCTTCCCCGCTCAGGTCGGGAAGGTGCAGGTCCAGGAGGACGACGTCGGGAACGTGCTCGCGCGCCATCTCCACCCCCAGCTGCCCCTGCAGCGCCGGCAGCAGCCGCCACTCCGGCCGCCCCATCAGCACCCGCTCGATCAGGCTGAGGTTGGCGAGATTGTCTTCGATGTACAGCAGCGTGGCCGCCGCTCCCTCCGCCGGGACGCCCGCGTCCGCCGGCTCCGCCGGCTCCGCCGGCGCGCCGGCGCGGTCCAGCGGGTTTTCCGCCGCGTCCAGGTCCAGCCGGAACACGCTGCCACGCTCGCTGCTCGCCTCCAGCCGGAGGGCGCCGCCCATCGCCCCCACCAGGCGCTGCGAAAGCGTCAGCCCCAGCCCCGTTCCCTCAATGCCACTCTGCTCCGCGCCCAGCCGCGCGAAGGGCGTAAAGAGCTGGTCCTGCTTGTCCGGCGCGATGCCGTAGCCGTCGTCCTCTACGCGGATGACGATGCGCGGCGCGCCCTCACCTTCCGCCACGCGGCAGCTGAGGCGCACGGACCCGCCCGGCCGGTTGTACTTGACCGCGTTGGAAAGGAGGTTGAGGAGGACCTGCGCCAGCCGCTGCCGGTCCGCGCGCACGTAGCGCCCCAGCGCCGGCCCCGCGGTTTCCGCCACGCTGATCCCCCGCGCGGCGGCCAGCGGACGAACGAGGTCCAGCGCCTCGCGCAGGACCGCGCCCGCCTGCACCGGCTCCAGCGACAGCGGCTGGCGCCCGGACTCGATGCGGGCGATGTCGAGCACCTCGTTGATCAGGTTCAGCAGGTGCTCGCCCGCGCTCAGAATGTGCTGCACCGCCTTGCGGTCTTCCGGCGCCAGCTCCAGCTCCGCCAGGATCTGCGCGAAGCCCAGAATGCTGTTCATGGGCGTGCGCAGCTCGTGGCTCATCCGCGACAGAAACTCGCTCTTGGCGCGGTTGGCGCGCTCCGCCTCGTCCGTGGCGCGGCGCAGCGCCCGCTCCGCCGCGCGGCGGTCGGTGACGTCGCGGGAGTTGACGACAATGCCTTCCGCGGCGGAATCCGGGAGCAGGGTGCGGCCGGTGCTTTCCAGCGTGCGCCATCCCCCGTCCGCGTGCGGAAAGCGGTACTCCATCGTATGCGTGGTCCCCGGCTCCGCGCACATCCGCTCCAGCGCCTGCGCCACCCCCGCCACGTCGTCGGGGTGGATGACGTCCAGGCTGCGCAACGAATCCAGCTCGTCCGGCGTGTAGCCCAGGACGCGCTGCACGCTGGGGGAGTGATAGAGAAAGAAGCTTTCCTCGTTCACCACCACGATCATGTCCGACGCGTTTTCCGTCAGCCGGCGGAAATGCTCTTCGCTGCGGCGGATGGCGTCCTGCGCGGCGCGGCGCTGGCTCACGTCGCGCAGGCTGAAGGCGATGCCGGACGCCGCCGAATGGGGATCCAGCGTGCGCGCGGTGCTTTCCATCCACCGGTACTCGCCGCTTGCGTGAAGGAAGCGCGCCTCGGTGATGTCCACCAGCCCCGGCTGTCCCAGCACCTGCGCCGTCGCCACGTGCGCGTGCGCCAGGTCGTCCGGGTGAAGCAGGTCCATCACCTGCCGCCCCAGCAGTTCCTCCGGCGTGTAGCCCAGGATGGCGGGGGATGACGACGCGGAGTAGGTGATGAAGCCCTCGGCGTCGCACACCTGCATGAGATCGTTGGTGTTTTCCGTCAGCCGGCGAAAGAAGTCTTCGCGCTCGCGCAGCGCCGCCTGGGCCCACACGCGCTCGGTGACGTCGCGCGAGTTGACGACGATCCCCTCCTCCGGATCGGTGCCCAGCATGCGCGCCTTGCACTCCAGATGGCGCCATCCGCCATTCGCCGCGCGGAAACGCAGCTCCACGGTGATGGTGCGTCCCGGGCTGGCCATCACCGAGCCCAGCGCGGCGCGGGCGGGCGCCACGTCGTCCGGGTGCAGCCGGTCCCACGCGGAGCCGCCCGCGTCTTCCCGGTCGTAGCCGTACAGGTTGCGGATGGCCGCGCTCTCGAACCGCCGCGTGCCGTCCGGCCCGATGACGGTGATGAGGTCCTGCGCGTTCTCGATCAGCCGGCGGAAGTATTCCTCCCGCTCCCGCAGCGCCTCTTCCGCGCGGGTCTGCTCGGTGATGTCGCGCGTGTTGGCCACCAGCGGCGCTTCCGGCTCCGGCCCCGTCTTGCGCACGACGGAACTCAGTACGCGCCACGAGCCGTCCCTGTGGCGCGCCCGGTACTGCCCGCTGAAGGTGCGGCCGGGCTCCGCCGCCGCCGCCGCCAGCACGCGGGCGACCACGGGCAGGTCGTCGGGGTGCGCCGTGTTCATCCCCTCCGGCCCCGTCATTTCCTCCGGCAGGTAGCCCAGCATGCGGGTGATGGAGGGGCTGACGTAGATGACTTCCCCCGTGGGCGACACGATGGTGGGGATGTCGGACGAGTGCTCGATGAGCATGCGGAACTGCTCCTCGCGCTGCCGTAGCGCCTCTTCCGCCTGGCGCAGCGCGGTGATGTCGCGGGTGTTGGCCACCAGCGGCGCCTCTGGCTCCGGCGACGTCTTGCGGGCGACGGTTTCCATCACCCGCCAGCTCCCGTCCCTGTGGCGCACGCGGTAGTGCACGCCGTGCGGCCGGGACGGGTCGGCCGCCGTGGCGCGCATCAGCTCCGCCAGGTTGTGCACGTCGTCGGGATGAATGCGCGACGTCTGCCCGCGGTGCCCCTTCACCTCGTCCGGCGTGTAGCCCAGCACGCGGGTGACGGCGGGGCTGATGTACAGCGACTCGCCGGTGGGGGACAGGATGGAGGGCACGTCCGACGAATGCTCGCTCAGCAGGCGGAACTGCTCCTCGCTGCGGCGGAGCGCCTCTTCCGCGCGCGTCTGCCCGGTGATGTCGCGGGTGTTCAGGACGAGCGGCGCCTCCGCCTCCGCCGACGTCTTGCGGACGATGGACTCCACCACGCGCCACGAGCCGTCCAGGTGGCGCACGCGGTAGCGCGCGCTGTGGGTGGCGCCCGGCTCGGCGTCCGCGGCCCGCAGCGCCTCCATCAGGAGCGGCAGGTCGTCCGGATGGGTGAGGTCGCGCGCCTCGGGCCCCATCATTTCCGCCTGCGGCCAGCCCAGCACGCGGGTGACGGAAGGGCTCACGTACAGCACGCCGCGGGTGGGCGAAACGATGGTGGGGATGTCGGACGAATGCTCCGTCAGTGTCCGGAACTGCTCTTCGCTCAGCCGCAGCGCCTCTTCGAACACGCGGCGCTCGGTGACGTCGCGCGCGTTGACGATGACGCCCTGCGTGCCGGAATCCTCCGCCAGCGTCATGGCGTTGGCCTCCATCCACCGGTACCCGCCGTGCTTGTGGCGCACGCGGTACGAGGCGGGAACCGGTACGCCGGGCTGTTGCAGCATCAGCCCGAACTGGACGAGCGTAGGCTCCACGTCGTCCGGGTGCAGGTAGTCCATGGCGCTGGTCCCCTCGATCTCCTCCGGCGTCCACCCCAGCAGCCGCTCCATGGAGGGGCCGGTGTAGACGATGAGGGTGTCGGGGCCGACGATCTGCACCATATCGCTGGCGTTTTCAATCATCCGTCGGAAGTGCGCCTCGCGGTCGCGCAGCGCCCGCTCCGCCCCGGCCCGCTCGGTGACGTCGCGCACCACGGTCACGAAGGTGCCGTCGCCCAGGGGGACGATGCGCGCCTCGAAGTCGCGGCGCCCGTGCGGCAGGTCCATCGCGTACTCGGCGGCTTCCGGCGCGCGCGTTTCCCGCGCGCGCGCCATCGCCCGGTCCACGATTTCCATCACCTCCGCCGGCATGAGGTCGTGCAGGCGGCGCCACAGGAACGCCTCCGGCGGCGCGGCCAGGATGGCGGAGTCGCCGGCGCGGTAGTCCAGGACGGTGCCGTCGTCCGCCAGGCGGAAAAAGAGGTCCGGGAGCGCGCGGAAGATGGCCTCCATCTCCGCCGTGCGCTCCAGCAGCGCCTCCTTTGCCGCCTCGTGCTCGGCGACTTCCTCCTCCAGCGCCTCGTTGACGGAGCCCAGTTCCGAGGTGCGCTCGGCGACGCGCGCCTCCAGCTGCTCGTTGGCGCGGCGAAGGGCTTCTTCCGCCGCGTTCCGCTCGCGGACGTCGCGGGCCACGTTCACCAGCACGTCGCGCCCGCCCAGGCGGATGCGCATCATGCGCGCTTCCCAGAAGATCTCGTCGCCGTCGCGAGTCAGCGTGGTCCACGAGTACCACTGCGGCTCGCCGGCGGCGGCGCGCGCCAGGAGCTCCGCCCCGCGCTCGGCGGAAAACTCCGGGCGCGTGGAGGAGACGCGGGGGACGGCGGGGTCGCGGAACTCGTCCAGTTCACGGCCGTGCACCTCGCGCCCGGCACGGTTGACGTCCAGGACCTCGCGCGTGTCCACGTCCAGCACCGAGATGGCTTCGCCGGTGAGGTCGAACAGCGTGCGATAGCTGTCCTCCGCGATGGCGAGACGCGCCTCGGCCCGCGCCGCCCGTTCCGCCAGGCGGAGGCGCGAGACGGCGTCCGCGGCGAGGGCGGCGAACGCGTCGGCGGCCGCCTCGTCCTCTTCCGTGAACGGCCCGCCGTGGATGCACAGCGCGCCGAACACTTCGTTCCCGTCGCCGACGGAACGCACCAGCGCGGATTCATGCGTGGCGGATTCCGTGTCCCCGTCCAGCCGCAGCACCACCCCGTCCGCGCGGATCGCGGCGGGAAGCGCGGCCTGGATCACCGCCTGGACTTTGGCGGTGGAGCGGGCGCGGGCGGCGTGCTGCGCGGCAGCGGCCAGCACGCGCATGCGGTGCGCGGGGGACGACGCGGGATCACCCACGCGCGGGACCTGCGCGAGGGCGCGGGCAAGCTCCGGGGCGAGGCCGGCGTGAGACACGGATTGCGACATGAGAGAGCCTGCTGGGGCGCGCGCCGGAGGCGGGCGGGCCGGAAAACGCGGTTGCGGAGAGCGGGGCGAAAAACGGCACAAAGCTATGTGGTTTCCGCAGATGCGGCAAGGCACCCGGCGTCCCGCGCGAAGTCCGCGGACCGGCAAAGATCACCGCCGCCAAGGACCGGCGCATCGGTCGGATGACCGGGGGTGGATGGGGGCTTTGCGGGCGGCCCCCACCCGGGCCGGCACCACCGGCCAACCCTCCCCCGAAAAAGACCGGGGGAGGGTTGGCGGGGCGGACACGCCGGCGCGGGAGGCGGAGACCCGTGGGTGAGCGGGGTTTGTTGAGCGAATGAATCCGCCGCTCAAACAGCGGGAACCCCCGACACCGGCTGCTGGCGCATCCGGTTCGGGGCTTCAACTGCATCGGGTGATGAGGACCGGTTCGAGGCCGGATCCGCGCGGAGTTTTGTTATTGTGGCGGGGTTCGACCCGCCGGGCGAGAGCAGGGTAGGTTCAGTCTCCGCGTCTGCATCCATTCTGCGATTCGGGCCTGAAACTACCTGGGCCGGGCGCCGTATCGCGGTGGGCGAGGGCCGGCGCGAGCCGCCAATCCCCTCTGGCCGGGCCCGCACAGGGTGCCGGCCTCGTTCTTGTCCCGCAACGACCGCGAGAAGTTGAAGCCGTCCATCCCCAAACTCGTGCCCGCGGCCCTCGCCGCTCTCCTGGCCTTTGCGGCGCCCGCATGGTCCCAACGTTTTCAACCCTGTTCCGACGCGGCCACGCTGCCGGCCCTGGCCGGGTCGCTCTGCATGACCGCCACGATGCCGCTGCGTCAAACGGTGGCTGAAGGAAGCACGGCGGAAACCGTGGATCTGTTCGTCCGCAAGATCCCGGCGACCGATCCGGCTCGCCGGCGCGGTGAAGTATGGCTGGTGGCGGGCGGGCCGGGAGAAACCGGCGCCTCGTTTCTTCCCGTGCTCCCGGTGCTGCGGCGCGCGTTTCCCAACCACGACCTCATCTTTCCCGACCATCGCGGGACGGGATATTCATCCAAGCTGTGCCCGGAGCAGGAAGCACCGGCCAGCGCGAACGGGATCTCGCTGGCGGGAGAGGAATGGGGACCGTGCATCGGCGCCATGCACGCCAACGCGGCGCGGACACGGGCCTTTACCATCACCAACGCCGCGCACGATCTGTCCGCCCTCATCCGCCGCCACCGCGGCCGGGGCGAAACCTACCTGTACGGCGTGTCCTACGGCACGCAGCTCGTCCTGCGCATGATGCAGGTGACGCCGGTCCCGCTGACGGGGATCATCCTGGACGGCCTGGTGCCCCCGGAATCCGCGCCGCAGTGGGACCTGAGCCAGCGCACGCGGGTGGTGGACGCCGTGGGCCGCGCGGTCCTCGCGCCGGACCAGGCGGAGCGCTACCGCCTGATTCTCGCGCGCAATGACCCACCCTGGAAGGCCGCGGTGCCCGGCGGAAACCTGCGGCAGTTCATGGGGGCCCTGCTGAACTTTCCGGAGCTTCGGGATCAGATTCCCGCCATCATCGGCGCGCTCGCGCGGGATGACGCCGCGCCCCTCACCCGGGCTGCCGGGGAGCTCCGGGCGGAGATGGCGAAGCTCGGCGCCTCTCCGCAGTCGCCGCCGTCGCTGCCGCTCGTGATCCTCATCAGCGGATCGGAAAACAACGCCCGGCGCGATCTGACGCGGGAGCTCGTGGAGCGGGAGGCGGAGGGAGCGCTGTTCACCAGCCCCATTCCCGGCATGCTGGTGGACAGTCCCCTGCCGCTGTACGAACCGGACGCCTTTTTCGGACACACCCCGGCCCGGCTGCCGCGCACGCTCGTCATTCACGGAACGCTGGATCCCAATACGCCCTTCGAGGGGGCGCAGGCGCACGTGGCCATGCTCGCCCGCGCGGGCGACGTGCGGCTCGCGACGGTGACGGGCGGTGCGCACTTTCTGCCGCTGGTGGCGCCGCGCTGCTTCGTCCAGGCCGCCGCCGCCTTCGTGGCGCGGCGGACCGCGCCTGACCGCTGCGAGGAGGCGAACGCCCAGCCAGCGCGGGACTGACCCGCTCCGTGCGGATCAAACCTCTTAGGTCAGGCAACCGATGGCCGGCAAAGGAGATCGGCGGCAGTTTCAGCGCACCGAAAAATCCGGGCACATGCGCTTCAGGACGCTCCGCCGATGACCATCCCCTTCCCGCTTCCCGTCACCGCCGCCACCGCAGCGCTTCCGCCCGTGATCCTGGTGGTGGATGACGATGCCGCGCACCGCGACCTGCATTGCATGATGCTGCGGCGCGCCGGTTACCACGCCGAGGCGGCGGACGGCGGGGAGGAGGCGCTGCGGTGGATGGGGCAGACGCAGCCGGCGCTGGTGCTGACCGACCTGCGGATGCCCGGGCTGGACGGCTTTGCGTTCGTGCAACAGCTTCGCGCCCAGCCCCGCCTCACCGGGCTGCCCGTGATCATGGTGACGGGCGACGCGCCGGATCTGGAGCCGGACCGCGCGGTGGCGGCCGGGCTGCACGCGCTGATCGCCAAGCCGGTGGAAATGGGCGCACTCCTGTCCGCCGTGGCCGCTGCGCTGACCCCGGGGCGGACGGCCTAGAACACGCGCCCGCCCAGCGGCACGTCGTGGTCCGGCGCCATCAGCACGATGGCGCCGTTTTCGTCCGGCAGGCCCAGTACGAGCACCTCCGACATGAACTTGCCGATCTGCCGCGGCGGAAAGTTGGTGACGGCCACCACGCTGCGTCCCACGAGCGACTCCGGCGTGTAGTGCACCGTGATCTGCGCGCTGGACTTGCGGACGCCGATCTCCGGGCCGAAGTCGATCCACAGCTTGATGGCCGGCTTGCGGGCCTCCGGAAACGGTTCCGCGCGCTCGATGCGTCCAACGCGCATCTCCACGCGGTCAAAATCGCCGTACTCAATCATCTTCGTGTCTGACATCATGTAGAACTGCCCTCACGCGGAGGTCGCGGGGGGCGCGGAGGTCGCGGGGAGCTCTGGCGCGCGCCGCGGGTTTCCTGTCCGCTGCCGGTTTACGCGCAGCGCAGACTGCGCGGAAGGAACATGATCGTTTACGATGCGGCGCAATCCTTCGTTCATGCGCGGCGCACCGAAGTTGATCAGCAGACCAACCGGCAGATTCAGGAGGCGAAGGTACGTCAGAACCTGCTTCTTGTGAACGGGAGCAAGGGCCTCAATCGATTTCAACTCCACGAGCACCCGGCCCTCCACCAGCATGTCAGCCCGGAATCCCTCGTCAAAGTCCATTCCGGCAAAACGGAATGGCATTCTCTTCTGTCTCTCCACCCTCAGGCCGCGATCTTCCAGGAATCGTTCGAGCACCACCTCGTAGACGGACTCCAGCATGCCCGGGCCAAGATCCGTATGGAGTTTGTACGCGGCGCTCACGATCCGGCCGGTGATCTGGTCGATCTCCATGCTCCTCCCCTCTCGTTCAGTTCCCCGCGACCTCCGCGACCCCCGCGGCCTCCGCGTGAGGGCTGTTCGGTTTAGATCCATGATAACGAGCGGATTTCTGGACGCAAGACTCTCGTTCAGCCAAGTCTCCGCCGAAGAAAAACCGCCCCAGACACGATATTCCAGGGGCGGCGTAAAGGGTGAGGATTCGGAAAAATCAGCCGTCGCGCAGCGCCTCGCGAAGAGCGTCCGCGAGTACCCGCACATTCGGCTCGTACACCATGCGGGCGTGCGCTCCCGGGATCGTCCACGTCCGCAGACTTCCCGCCACGAACGGCTTCCAGCGCTCCGCCAGCGGGGGAAGGTGAGCATCCTTTGGATTCGCCTCTTCCGCCACGAACAGCGCCACCGGCCCATCGTACGGATCCGCCAGCCGGTACGCGTCGGTAGCCTCGGCCGTCGCCTCGTACACGTCAAAGACGCGCGACAGCCGCTCCAACTGCGCGTCCAGCACCTGCGCACCGTTTCGCGCCACCCACGCCGACAGCGCCTTCATCCATCCGGCCGGTCCCGCGGCGCGCAGTTCCGATTCCAGTTCCGCCAGCCGCGCCTCGTCGTTGGTCACCGAGTTGCGCGCAAAGCTCACGTACTGCTCCACGCGGTCCGGCGCCACCGCCTCGCGCAGCCCGTCCGGCGGAATCGTGTCGAACAGCGCCAGCAGCGAGACCTCCTCGCCGCGCGCGCGGAGCCGGCGGGCCACTTCCAGCGCCACCAGCCCGCCCGCCGACCACCCGCCCAGACGATACGGACCCGCCGGCTGCGCGAGCCGGATCTCGTCCACGTAGCGCTCCGCCATCGCCTGCACCGAACGCAGCGGCTCATCCTCCGTGGCGACTCCCGGCGCCTGCAGCGCATGGAACGGCTGGTCCGACCCCAGCAGCCGCGCCAGGTCCGTGTACGGCGTCACCGTTCCGCCTGCGGGAGGCATGCAGAAGAAGGGCGGCAGCGTCCCGCCGGAAAGCGTCACCCGCAGACGCCCCTCGTCCTCCGCCTCCGCACCGTCCCGTACCGCCGCCGTAAAGACCGACAGTGTCGGGTTCTGAAAGAGCGTGGCCAGCGGCAGGTCGCGCCCGAACCGCTCCCCCACGCGCGCCAGCAGCCGCACCGCCAGCAGCGAATGCCCGCCCAGCCGGAAGAAGTCGTCCCGCGCACCCACACATTTCACGCCCAGCGTGTCCGCCCACAGCGCGGCCATTTCCACCTCCGCCGCGCCGGTGGGCAGGAGGTATCCCGCCGCTCCGCCGCTCCCCGGATCGGGAAGCGCGCGGTAGTCCACCTTGCCGTTTCGCGTCACCGGCAGCGCATCCACCGGTACGATCACCTGCGGGACCATGTACACCGGCAGCCGCGACGCGCACAGGTCACGCAGCTCCGCCTCATCCACCTCTCCCGCCACGTATGCGATCAGCCGGTTCTCCCCGGCCGCATCAGGACGCGCCGCGACCGCCACGTCGCGTACGCCCGGATGCGTGCGCAGCACCGACTCCACCTCTCCCGGCTCCACGCGGAATCCGCGCACCTTCACCTGCATGTCGGCCCGACCCAGGAACTCCAGTTCCCCGCCGTTCCACCGCGCCAGGTCGCCGCTGCGGTACATGCGAGAGCCCGGCTCGCCGAACGGGTCGGGGACAAAGCGCTCCGCCGTGAGCGCGGGACGGCCCAGGTAGCCGCGCGCCCCCACCGGCCCGCCGATGTACAACTCGCCCGGCACCCCTTCCGCAAGCAGCCGCAGACGGGCATCCAGCACCCGAAGCGTCCGCCCGGCCGGCGGCGTACCCACGGGCGTCCGCGCCGGGAGCGCCTCCGCCCCGAACCCTTCCGGAACGGTGTACAGCGCAGCCGTCACCACCGTCTCCGTCGGCCCGTAACCGTTTACCAGCACGCCGGTTCCGGGCGCCTGCACCCACCGCCGCGCCCGCTCCGTCACCATCGACTCTCCGCCGATGCACGCGAGCCGCACGTGGCGGCGAACCAGGGCCAGCGCGGCGGAATCGTCCACCAGCTGGTTCCAGTACGCGGTCGGCAGGTCGAGATAGGTAATCCCCTCTTCCGCCACGCGCGCGGCAAACTCCGCCGGCGTCCACAGCTTGGAGCCGCGCATGACCAGCCGCCCCCCGGACAGGAGCGCGATCAGGATCTGCTCCACCGACGGATCAAAGGTCAGCGATGAGAACCCCAGCACGCCGTCCTCCGCCGTAATCCCGAAGCGCGCGCTCACCGCGTCCACGTTGGCGAGCGCAGCCGCGTGCGACACCACGACCGCCTTGGGCGCGCCGGTGGAGCCGGAGGTGTACAGCACGTACGCGGCGCTGTCCGGATCGGGAAGGTCCAGCATCCCCGTCCCGCCATCCTCCGCATCCTCTTCAATGACGAGGACGGGGAGGTCCGTGGGCGGAAGCCGGTCGCGCAGGTGCGCCTGCACCGCGACCACCGTCGCGCCCGAATCGGCCAGCGTGTACGCGATCCGTTCCGCGGGATGCGCGGCGTCCACCGGCAGATAGGCGCCACCGGACGCCATCGCCCCCATCATCCCCACCACCGCCGCCGCCGAGTGCTCCGCCACCACGGCGACCGGGCGGTCCGGCCGCGCACCCGCGGCACGCAGCCGGGCCGCCATCCGCTCCACCCGCGCGGCGAGGTCGGCGTAGGTGAACGACACGCCTTCCGCCACCAGGGCGACCGCGTCCGGCCTTCGTGCGGCCTGCGCGGCGAAGCGGCCCACGACGGTTTCCGCCCCGAGCGCTCCGCCACCGTCGCCCAGCGCCAGCAGGCGCTCGGCTTCCTCCGCGGTCGCCAGCGAGAGGCCAGACACCGGGGAATCAGGATCCGCCAGCGCCGCGTCCAGCAGCACGGCGAAGTGCTCCGCCATCCGCCGCACGGTTTCCGCCCGGAACAGGTCCGTCGCGAACTCCATCACCCCCGACAGGCGGCCGCCCTGCTCCGCCAGTGTAAGGGAAAGATCCACCAGCGACGTGTCGCGCGAACGCGGCAGCGGCACCCACGCCAGCTCTCCCGGCGCCGCCTCTCCCGTCCGCGCCGGCGGGGTGTTCACCAGCGTGAACATCGCCTGGAACAAGGGGTTGTGGCTCAGCGTCCGCTCCGGCTGCGCCGCTTCGACCACGCGCTCGAACGGCACGTCCTGGTGCCCGTACGCGCCCAGTGTGGCCTCGCGCACGCGGGCCAGCAGCGTCGTGAACGGAGGGTCGCCGGACAGGTCGCCGCGCAGGGCGAGGGTGTTGGCGAAGAAGCCGATCAACCCTTCCACTTCCGGACGGGTCCGGTTCGCGATCGGCGTTCCCACGACCATATCGTCCTGCCCCGACCAGCGCGCCAGCAGCACCTGGAACGCCGCGAGCAGCACCATGAACGGCGTGGTCCCCGTGCGCCCGGCGAGTTCCCCGACGCGCGCGCCCGCGTCTCCCGCGATCTGAAAGGAAACGGACGACCCTTCGCCGCTGGGGGTGGCCGGCCGGGGATAGTCCGTGGGCAGCTCCAGCAGCCCGGGCGCGCCGCGCAGCCGGTCCGCCCACCACGCCACCTGACGGTCCATCACCTCTCCCGCCAGTACACGACGCTGTTCCGCCGCGTGCTCCCCGTACGACAGGGAAAGCGGCGGCAGCGGCGACCCGTCTCCGGCGGCAAAGGCGCGGTACAGCGTGGCGAGTTCACCGCGAAAGATGCCGATGGACCAGCCGTCGCTCACCACGTGGTGCATGGTCCACAGCAGCAGGTGATCGTCCTCCGCCGCGCGGACAAGGCGGACGCGGAAGTAGGGACCCTCCGCCGGGAAAGGCCGCAGCGCCTCCTCTTCCGCCATCCGCCGGAACACATCCTCCACCCGCTCGCCGTCGCGCGGACTCACCTCTTCCGCCCGCAGGCGCACGGGGCGCGGCGGCTGCACCACCTGCACCGGCTCGTCCCCGCGCCGCTCGATGCGTGTACGCAGCGGCTCGTGGCGGCGCACGACCTCGTCCAGCGCCCGCTCCAGCGCCCACTCGTCCAGCGGCCCCACCAGGCGCAGCACGCCCGGCATGTTGTACGGCACCGTGCTCCCCAGCTGCGACAGCACCCAGAGCCGCTGCTGCGGAAAGGTGAGCGGATACACGCCGGGCGGATACACGGCCGCCGGCTCCTCATCCTTCGCCGCCACCGCGGGTGCGGCGGAGGCGGGACGGGCGGCATCCACCGCGGCCGCCATTGCCGCCACCGTGGGCGCAGCGAAGAAGGCGCGAATGGGCACCTCCACGCCAAGCCGCGAGCGGATTCGCGACAGCACCTGCGTGGCGCGAAGCGAATGCCCGCCCAGCGTAAAGAAGTCCGCGTCCGAGGCGATCCGCCCCGCCTCTCGCCCCAGCACCTCCGCCCAGATCTCCGCGACCGCCGTCTCCGTCGCCGAGCGCGTCACCTCGGGCACGGGCGTGGCCGTGATGGCCGGTTCCGGAAGGGCCGTGCGATCGACCTTGCCGTTCGGCGTCACCGGAAGAGCATCCAGCCGCACCACATCCGCCGGGATCATGAACTCCGGAACACGCGAGCGCAGGTGCTCGCGAACCCCATTCTCATCCGCGGACCCCACCACATACGCCACCAGCCGGCGCTCGTCTCCGCCTCCGCGCGCGACGACGACCGTATCGCGGATGGCGGGATGCGTGCGGATCGCCGCCTCCACTTCCCCCGGCTCCACGCGAAAGCCGCGCACCTTTACCTGCCGGTCCGCGCGCCCCGCGATCTCCACGGTACCGTCTGCACGGTAGCGGCCCAGGTCGCCCGTACGGTACAGGACATCGTGCGGATCATTCGTCCATGGATTGGGGACGAACCGTTCCGCGGTCAGCACCGGCTCGTCGCGATAGCCGAGCGCCACGTGCGGGCTGCGCATCCAGATCTCGCCCAGTTCGCCGATCCCCGCCGGCGCGCCGGACGCGGTGCGAAGCAGAAGCTGCACGTCCGGAATGCCGCGACCCACCGGAATGATCTCCGCGCCGAGCGATTCCAGATCGCGCGGAACGGGGAAATACCCCACCGCGCGCTGCGTTTCCGTCGATCCGTAGTAGTTGACGACCTGCACCGCGGGAGCGAGCCGGTGCAGTCGCGCCACCTCCGCCCGCGTGAGCACGTCGCCGACAAAGAAGGCCAGGCGCAGCGAAGGAATCCGCGCCGCCGAGTCCTGCACCTCCGTCAGTTGCTGACCCATCGCTGGCGTCAGATGAGCGACGGTGATCCCCGTTTCCGTCATCCACGTGGCGAGATAGCCCGGCTCGCCGGTGCGTTCCGCATCGGGAGCCACGATCGCGGCACCCAGCTGCAGCGGGGTGAAGACGTCGCGGTGCAGCGGGTCGTGCGCCAGCCCGGAAAGCAGGCTGAAGCGGTCCGCCGCGCCAAGGCCGAACGCCTCCTCCAGCCATGGCGTAAAGTGCGTGAGCGAGCCGTGGCGGCCCATGACTGCCCGGGGTGTCCCCGTCGTCCCCGAAGTGAACGACAGGTAGGCGAGCGAATCCGGCCCGATCTCCACCTCTGGCGCCACGGCTGCAACGGATTCGAGGCCGTCCACCTCGTCGGCCGACACTCCCGTCCGGACACCGAGCATGATATGGGAACGTGTTGTCGCGGAAAGCCGCTCCTCCACGACCGGGGGAACCGGGCCCGCCGCCGCCATGCGCAGCAGCGCCGTCGGCCGCGCGAGCCGAACGTATTCCGCCAGCCGCGTCGCGGGATACGCCGGGTCCAGCACGACAAAGGCGGCGCCCGCGCGCAGCGTTCCCATCAGCGCGCGCACCAGAGCGGCGGAGCGGTGCGCCCAGATGGCGACCACGTCGCCCGGGCGCACTCCATCAGACACCAGCCGCGCGGCGATGCGGCGGGTGGCTGAATCCAGTTCGCCGTACATCCAGCGCTCGCCCGGATCCTCCACCGCCACCTGGTACGGTGCACGTGACGCCTGTGCCGCAAAAAGGGCGGGTACGCTCCCCCGCCACTCGTCGGAAAGCGGTTCCGCGGGATCCGGCAGCGCATCCTCGTCCGACCGGAGCAGGAACCCGTCGAGCGGGCGAGCGGGGTCCTTTACCGCCTGCCGCAGCACTCCACCAACCTGCGCGAGCAGCGCTTCCATCCGGGGCGCGTCGAACAGGTCCGCATTGTAGACCAGGTGCATCGCCAGCCCGTCCGGCCGCTCCGCCGCGTACAGCGTGAGATCGAACTTGCTGGCGAGCTGCGCCCCGGCACCCAGTCCGGTCACCGCCGTATCTCCCGGCTGCCCCGCCGCTTCCGCGTCACCCCCACCAAAATTCAGCAGGTTGAGCATGACCTGGAAGACGGGGGTGTGGCTCAGGCTGCGCTCCGGCCGGATCTCCTCAAGCACGCGTTCGAACGGCACATCCTGGTGCGCGTACGCGCCCAGCGTGGCCTCCCGAACCCGGCCCAGCAGTTCACGGAACGACGGATTTCCCGACAGGTCCGTGCGCAGCGCGAGCGAGTTGAGGAACAGGCCGATCAGCCCCTCCAGTTCCGCGCGCGTGCGTCCCGCCAGCGGCGTCCCCACGACCACGTCTTCCTGCCCCGAGAGGCGGGAAAGGACAAGGGAGAACGACGCCAGCAGCACCATGAACGAGGTGGCGCCTTCCCGGCGCGCCAGGTCGCGCACCGAATCCGCCAACGCTGGTTCCAGCGTGGCCACGGCGGAGGCGCCGCGATGCGTCTGCACGGCGGCGCGGGGGCGATCCGCCGGAAGCTCCAGCCGCGGCGGCGCCCCGGCCAGCGTTTCCCGCCACCAGGCGAGCTGCTGATCCAGCACCGGGCCGCGCATCCACTCCCGCTGCCAGAGCGCGTAGTCCGCGTACTGCACGGGAAGCGGCGCCAGCGGCGAAGGCCGCCCCTGGCGGAAAGCGTCATGCAGGGCAGCGATTTCCGTGATCAGCACCCGGTTGGACCAGCCGTCGCTGACCGCGTGGTGCACGTTCAGCATCAGGACATGATCATCCGCGCCCAGCCGCACCAGCGAGGCGCGGAAGAGCGGCCCGCGCTCCATGTCGAACGGAGAGTTCGCGTTTTCCGCCGCAAGCGCGCTCAGCGCCTCCGAACGGCCCGGCTCCGCCCGCCCGGACAGGTCGTGAAACGGAAGGTCGACGGGGCCGGCCGGAAGAATCCGCTGGACCGGAAGACCATCCACCTCGGGGATGGCGGTGCGCAGCGTCTCGTGCCGGCGCACCATTTCCGTCACCGCCGCGCGCATGGCCTCCGCATCGACGGCACCGCGCAGGCGATGCACGGAGGGCATCAGGTAGACGGAGCCCCCCGGCTCCATGCGGTCGACAAACCACATCCGCTCCTGCGCAAAGGAGGCGGGAGCGGTATCGCCGCGGGGAACGGGGCGGATGGGGGGGATCGCGAGCGCGGGCTCCGCGTCCCGGACCCGGTCGATCTCCGCCGCGAGCGCGGCCAGCGTGGCATGCTCGAAGACGGCGCGAAGGGGGAGTTCCACCCCGAACGCATCGCGGACCCGCGCCGACACGCGCGTGGCGAGAAGGGAGTGCCCGCCGAGCGAAAAGAAGTGGTCCTCACGCCGCGGGTCCGGCCGCCGCAGCAGCGTGGACCAGATCTCCGCGAGCGTGCGCTCGGTGTCCGTTGCCGGCTCGCTACCCGCGCTCGGCGCCGCCGCGTCCGGCGCCGGAAGCGCGCGCCGGTCCACCTTGCCGTTCGGCGTGAGCGGGATGGCGTCCACCCACACGAACCAGGAGGGGATCAGCCATTCCGGGAGAAGTGCGCGGAGGTGTCCGCGAAGCGCTCCGGCGTCCGGCCGTTCCCCATCCGCCACCAGCCACGCGGCAAGTGCCCGGTCCGTCCCCGTCCCGTGCGCCCCGACGACCGCATCGCGCACGGCGGGAAGGGTGCGGAGGGCGGCGACGATCTCCGCCGGCTCCACGCGGAATCCGCGCACCTTTACCTGCGCGTCCGCGCGGCCGGCGATCTCCACCATCCCGTCCGGACGGTGGCGGCCGAGGTCTCCCGTGCGGTACATCCGGTCCGCCGGATCGCCGGTCCACGGGTTGACCACGAAGCGCTCCGCGGTCAGTTCTGCGTCGTTGCGGTATCCCGCCGAAAGGTACGGCGTGCGAATGACAACCTCACCCACCTCGCCCACGCCGGCCGGTTTCCCGTCCGGGGTGAGAACGAGCAGCTGCACGCCATCGATCCCCTGCCCAACCGGCTGAATACCCGGAATGGGGGCCGCGGGAACGCGGAACAGGCCCATGGCCTGCGGCGTTTCGGTGGCCCCGTAGAGATTCACCACCTCCACTCCGGGCGCCATCGCGCGAACGGCCTGCACGTCCGTGGCGGAAAGCAGGTCACCGCCAAAACACGCCAGTCGCAGCGCAGGGAGTTCGTCCGCCCCCGCGCCCCCGGCCAGAAGCTGCGCCATCGCGGGCGTAAGGTGCGCAACCGTGACGGCAGAGGAACGCATCCACCCCGCCAGCCACCCCGGCTCGCCGATGCGCGCCGGGTCGGGGATCATCAGCGATCCGCCACAGGTGAGCGGCGCGAACAGGTCGCGGAGCAGCGGGTCGTGCGCCAAGCCGGCAAGCAGGGCGAAGCGGTCGCCCGCACCGGTGGCGAACTCCCGCCCGTACCAGCCGAAGAAGTGGGAAAGCGGCCGGTGCGTTCCCGCGACGGCCTTTGGCGCACCCGTCGTCCCGGAGGTAAACGCGAGGTACGCGAGATCGTCCGGCCCGGCAGAAAGTCCCGGCGCCGTGGCCGGCGCATCGGAATCCATCAATCCCGCAGCGCCCAAGACGATATGGGAACGCACGGTTTCCGACAGCGCCGCCGCGAGTTCGTCCGGCACGTCACCCGCCGCGGCGATACGCACGAACGCGGCGGGAAGTGCGATACGCGACTGCGCGGCGAGACGAGCGGCCGGATACGCCGGATCGAGCACCATGAACGCCGCGCCCGCCTTCCACACGCCCAGGAGCGCGCGGACCAGCCCCGCGGACCGGTGCCCCAGAACCGCGACCACGTCGCCGGGGCGCACGCCGTCCGCGATCAGCCGGTTGGCGACACGGTTGGCGTCCGCATCCACCTCGCCGTACGTCCACCGCCGCTCCGCGTCCACCAGCGCCACCCGGTCCGGCGCGGCGGCCGCCCGCGCGGCGAACCGCTCGTGCACCGCGCCCGTCCACTCCTCCACCGGGAGCGAAAGTGTCGGGTCAGGAAGGGCGGGCCGCCCATCTTCCGTCACCAGCGAGAACGCATTGATCGGCAGGGCCGGATCGTTTGCCGCCTGCCGAAGCACGCTCCCAATCTGCGCGAGGACGCCCTTCATCCGCCCCGCATCAAACAGATCCGGGTTGTAGACCAGGTGCAGCGACAGCCCGTCCGGCGTTTCTCCCGCGTACAGCGTAAGGTCGAACTTGCTGGCGGGCGCGCCACCCGTCCCAATCGGCCGCACCTGCAGCCCAGGGAGGGAAACGTCGCCCTCCGCGAAATTGGACAGGTTGAGCATCACCTGAAATACCGGCGAATGCGCCAGGCTTCGTTCCGGGCGCAGCTCTTCCAGCACGCGCTCGAAAGGCACGTCCTGGTGCGCGTACGCCTCCAGCGTTGCTTCGCGAACACGCCGCAGCAGTTCGCCGAACGAGGGATTTCCCGACAGGTCCGTGCGGAGCGCGAGCGAGTTGAGGAACAGGCCGATCAGCCCCTCCGTCTCGCCGCGTGTGCGCCCGGCGATGGGCGTCCCCACGACGACATCGTCCTGTCCGGCCAGTCGCCCCAGGACCAGATCCAGCGCGGCGAGCAGGACCATGAAGAGCGTGGCGCCCTCACGCCGGCCGAGGGCCAGCACGGAATCCGCCACCTCACGGTCAAGCCGCACGCTTTCCGCGGCGCCCGTGTGCGTCTGCACCAGCGGGCGTGGACGGTCGGTGGGAAGCGCGAGCAGCGGTGGCGCGCCACCCAGCCGATTCCGCCAGAAACCGAGCTGCGATTCCAGCACCGGCCCGCTGAGCCACTCGCGCTGCCAGTGCGCGAAGTCCGCGTACTGGATGCGCAGCGGCGTGAGCGGCGATGGCGCATTCCGGGAGTACGCGTCATAGAGCGAGGACAGCTCGTTCCACAGCACGCCCATGGACCACCCGTCGCTGATGACGTGATGCAGCGTCAGCAGGAGCAGGTGCTCGTCTTCAGCCAACCGTACCAGCGATGCCCGGAATAGGGGGCCCTGCTCCAGATCGAACGGAGCGGCGGACTCGGCGCGGGCGCGGCGCAGCGCCTCGGGCCCGCGCTCAGCCTCGGGCAATCCGGTCAGGTCCTCCGTCGGGAAAGGAACGGGGGTAGCAGCCTCTACGCGCTGCACCGGGACGCCGTCCACGCGCGGAAAACGTGTGCGCAGCGGCTCGTGCCGGCGCACCACGTCGTCCAGCGCGCGGCCGAGCGCGTCGCGGTCCAGCGCTCCGTGCAGCAGGTACTGAAACGGCATGTGGTAGACGGGGCTCCCCGGCTCCAGCCGGTCCACGAACCACATCCGCTCCTGCGCAAACGACAGCGGCAGATCTCCCTCGCGCGGGACGGGAACGATGGGCGGCGCCTCTGATCCCGCCACGGCGCGCGCCATCCGGTCGATCTCCGCGGCCTGCGCGGCAAGGTTGGCGTGCTCGAACACGGCGCGAACCGGCAGTTCCACGCCAAATGCCTCGCGCACCCGCGACACCACGCGCGTGGCGAGAAGCGAGTGCCCGCCCAGCTCAAAGAAGCCATCCTCCGGACCGACCCGCGCCACATCCAGCAGGTCCGACCAGATCGCCGCGAGCAGTTCCTCCGTGGGGGTGCGCGCCTCTGCGGAACCCGGCCGGCCGGACAGATCCGGCTCCGGAAGCGCGCGCCGGTCCACCTTGCCGTTTCGCGTCAGCGGAAGCGCATCCATCCGCACGAACGCACCGGGGATCATGTACTCCGGCAGGCGGCCGCGAAGATGGATGCGAAGCTCCGCGTCCGTCATCGGGGATGCCATCACCATCCACGCCACCAGCCGCTCTGCGTCGCCGCTGCCGCGGGGGAGGACGACGACCTCGCGAACGTACGGATGCGCCAGCAGCACCGACTCGATTTCGCCCAGTTCGATGCGGAATCCGCGCACCTTCACCTGGTCGTCCGCGCGGCCGAAGAACTCCAGCCCGCCATCCACAAGCCGCCGCGCCAGGTCTCCCGAGCGGTACAGCCGGCCGCCCGCTCCGGGAACGAAGCGCTCCGAAGTCAGCGCTGGCCGATTCAGGTAGCCACGCGCCACACCCGCCCCGCCCACGTACATCTCTCCCACGACGCCGACCGGGACCGGAGCGCCGCGCCTATCCAGCAGGTGAACGGAAAGATCCGGGATGGGGATGCCGATGGGACTGGCCGCGCCGCCGTGCACGTCGGCCTCGCCGATCACCCGCCACGTGACGTGAACCGTGGTTTCAGTGATCCCGTACATGTTCACCAGCCGGGGCCGATCCACCCCGCGGCGCTCCACCCACCCGCGCAGACTGGCGGGATCCAGCGCCTCGCCGCCAAAGATCACTTCGCGAAGCGCCAGCGTGCGCGCATTCCCCGCCGCCGACGCGAGCTCGTCCGCGCGCATGAGCTGGCGGAATGCGGACGGGGTCTGGTTGAG
This sequence comes from Longimicrobium terrae, assembly GCF_014202995.1. Classification (NCBI taxonomy): domain Bacteria; kingdom Pseudomonadati; phylum Gemmatimonadota; class Longimicrobiia; order Longimicrobiales; family Longimicrobiaceae; genus Longimicrobium; species Longimicrobium terrae. The sequence continues at coordinate 102,757 of NZ_JACHIA010000013.1, read as the reverse complement.
CACCGTGACCTCCTCGGCCTCCAGGAGCGCGTAGAAGGCGTCGGGCTCGCGGCTGACCAGAAAGGGGACGACCACGAGCCGTCCGCCGTACAGCAGCGCGCCCCACAGCTCCCAGACGGAGAAGTCGAACGCGTACGAGTGGAACAGCGTCCACACGTCCTCCGGCCCAAAGCCGAACCACTCGTCCGTGGCGGAAAACAGCCGCACCACGTTCGCGTGCGTCACCTGCACGCCCTTGGGGCGGCCGGTAGAGCCGGAGGTGTAGATGACGTACGCGAGCGATTCGGGATCGGCGGTCTCCACCGGTGCCGTGGACGGCTCCGCGTCGATCGCCGCCGCGTCCGCGTCCATCCGCACGAGCGTGGCGGATTCAGGGAGCCGCTCGGTCAGCGCGTCCGTCGTCACGACCAGGCGCACACCGGAATCCTCCAGCATGTACGCCAGCCGGTCTTCCGGATACGCCGGATCCAGCGGGAGGTACGCGGCGCCCGCCTTGAGAATGGCGAGAATGCCTGCCACGGTCTCCACTGAGCGCTCTACGCACAGGCCGACCAGCGTGTCCGGCCCGGCGCCGAGCGCGCGGATGTGGTGCGCCAGCCGGTTGGCCCGCGCATCCAGCGCACCGTAAGTGACAGCTTCATCCCCGAACGTGACGGCGATGGCGCCTGGAGATCGCGCCGCCTGCGCCGCGAACGCACCGTGCAGCGTCTCCGTGACCGGAAAGGAGGAGATCGCGGCCCCCATCGCCGCGGTCGCCAGGCGCTCCTCGTCCGACATCAGCGGCAGGTCGGTTACAGCCATGTCGGCATTTGATGCGGCCGCGACGAGCAGGTTGGCAAAATGCCCCGCCATCCGCTCCACCGTTCCGCCGTCGAACAGGTCCGTGGCGTATTCGATGGCACCCCGCAACCCGCCATCGCCGGTCTCCACGAGCCCGAGCGTGAGGTCCACCTTGGCGACGGTGCCGCCCCCCGGGGCACCGGCCATGGCGATTCCCGGAAAGCCCTCGCCGGCGCCGTCCGGCGTGTTCTGCAGCACCATCATCACCTGGTAGATGGGCGCATGGCTCAGGCTGCGCCCGGGCTGCAGTTCCTCCACCAGCCGCTCGAACGGAAGGTCCTGGTGCGCGTACGCTCCCAGCGTGGCTTCGCGCACGCGGGCAAGGTGCGCGCGGAACGACGGGGCGCCGGACAGGTCGCCCCGGATGGCCAGCGTGTTGACGAAGAAGCCGATCAGCCCTTCCACTTCACGCCGCGTACGGCCCGCGACCGGCGTTCCGACGACCACGTCTTCCTGCCCGGACCAGCGCGACAGCAGAACCTGCCACGCGGCCAGGAGCGCCATGAAAAGGGTAGCCCCTTCCCTTCGCGCCAGCGCGCGAACGGGCTCGACCACTTCAGACGGAATGTGGAAGGGGAGCGCCGCGCCGCGATGGCTCTGGACGGGAGGACGGGAACGATCCGCGGGCAGTTCCAGGCGCGCGGGAGCGCCGGACAGGTGCTCCCGCCACCAGGCGACCTGCCGCTCCAGCACCTCGCCGGAAAGCCATTCGCGCTGCCACGCGGCGAAGTCGGCGTACTGCACGGGAAGTGGCGGAAGGTCAGCGTCTTCACCCTCCACGAAGCCGCGGTACAGCGCAATCACCTCCCGCCAGAACACGCCCATGCTCCACCCGTCGGACACGGCGTGGTGCATCGCCAGCAGCAGCAGGTGGTCGTCCGCCGCGAAGCGGATCAGCCGTGCCCGGAAAAGAGGGCCGTTCTCCAGATCGAACGGGAGCGAGGCCCACGCCGCCGACTGCTCCGCCGCCACCGCATCCCGATCGGATTCCGCCACCGGGGCGGCATCCTCGACCGCCAGCGCGAACCCGTCCGCCGGCTCTACCCGCTGCACCGGCAAACCGTCTACCACCGCGAACCGGGTCCGCAGCACCGCGTGGCGCTCCACCAGAGCCGCCATCGCCCGCGCAAGCGCACCCGGGTCCAGCGCGCCCCGCATGCGCACCGGAAACGGCATGTTGTACACGGGGTTGCCGGGTTCCATCCGGTCGATGAACCAGAGCCGTTCCTGCGCGAACGAGAGCGGAAGATCGTCCGCCGCGGCCGGCGTGAGCGGCCGCGCGGCGATCCCCGATTCCGCGCGGACGGCCTCGTCCACCCGCTCGGCGAACGAGGCCAGCCGCGACGACTCGAACAGCGCGCGCAGCGGCACCTCGGCGCCGAACGCCTGCCGCACGCGCGAAAGCACCTGCGTGGCGACAAGGGAGTGGCCGCCCAGCAGAAAGAAGTCGTCTTCCGTGCCCACGCGGGGCAGGCGCAGCAGCTCGGCCCAGATGGCTGCGAGCACGTCTTCGGTAGGCGTGCGCGGGGCGGCAAAGGCGGCGTCCGCCTCGGGGCCGGCGGTGGGCGCCGGGAGGGCGCGCCGGTCCACCTTACCGTTTGGCGTCAGCGGAAGAACATCCAGCAGCACCCACGCGGAAGGGACCATGTGGCCCGGCAGGCGGCGGGAAAGGGCATCCCGCAGCGCCGCCGGTTCCGGTGCCACGCCGTTGCGCGCGGTGACGTACGCAACCAGCCGCTTCTCGCCCGGGCCGTCCGCCCGCGCCACGACCACCGCGTCGCCCACGTGCGCATGGTCGCGGAGCGCCGCCTCGATCTCCCCCGGCTCGATGCGGAAGCCGCGCACCTTCAGCTGCTGGTCGATCCGACCGAAGAATTCCAGCACTCCCCCTTCGCGCCAGCGCACAAGATCCCCGGTGCGGTACAGGCGGGAGCCGTGCGCGCCGAAGGGGTCGGGGACGAAGCTGGACGCCGTCAGCCCCGGGCGGTTCAGATAGCCCAGCGCCAGTCCGGATCCGCCCGTGTACAGCTCGCCCGGAACTCCCGGCGGGCACGGCTGCATCCGGTCATCCAGCACGTGGACGATGGTGTCCGCAATGGGATGGCCGATGGGGACGGACGCGCGGGCCAGGTCGCCCGGCGCGACATCGTGGCAGGCGGTAAAGGTGGTGTTCTCAGTAGGCCCGTAGCCGTTGGTGATGCGCAGCGACGGAACGGCATCCATCACCCGCCGCAGATGATCCACCGAGAGCACGTCCCCGCCGGCCATGAGGTGGCGCACGCCCGTGAGCGCGGCCGGATCCTCATCCGCCACCAGATGGAAGAGCCCGGCGGTGAGCCACAGGTGCGTCACGCCCTCGCGCCGCACCTCCGCCGCGATCGCCGCCACCTCCGGCGTCCCCGCCGGGGCGAGCGCCAGGCGGCCGCCGTTCAGCAGCGGACCCCAGATCTCCAGCGTCGCCGCATCGAACGACGAAGGCGCGAGCTGAAGAAACACGGTGTCCGGCCCCAGCTCCGCAAACCCGCCGCCGCGCACCAGCCGCACGATTCCACGGTGCGGAACCACCACGCCCTTGGGCCGGCCCGTGGACCCGGAGGTGTAGATGACGTACGCCGCCGCATCCGGTCCGGCGTGTACCTCCGGATCGGTTTCCGCCTGCGTGCGGATCGTGTCCCGCTCCGCGTCCAGATCGACCAGGATGGCGTCCGTGGCGGGAAGCAAGTCCCGCAGTCCGGACGAGGTGACCGTGGCGGAAAGTCCGGCGTCCCCCGCCAGCCAGGCAAGCCGCTCGGCCGGGTACGCGGGATCCAGCGGCACGTAGGCAGCGCCTGCGCGCAGGATGGCGAGAAGGGTGACGACCAGTTCCGGCCCGCGCTCCAGAAACACCCCCACCCGCGCGCCGGGGAGAACCCCGCGCCCGCGCAGGTGATGGGCGAGCCGGTTGGCCGCCGCGTCCAGCTCGCCGTACGTCATTGCCCCGTCCGCCCACGAGAGCGCGGCCGAACGCGGCGACTCCGCCGCGCGCCGGCCGAACAGGACGTGAACCGGAATGTCCGTTTCCGCCGCGGCGGGACCCGTGCTCCACCGGGCGAGTTCGGCGAGTTCTTCGCCGGGTGCCATCCGCAGCCGCTGGACGGGAAGGTCCGGATCGCCGAGCGCCGCCTCGAGCAGTGCCTCGAAGTGGTCCAGCATCCGCTCCGCCGTGGTCTCATCCAGCAGATCGGCGGCGTATTCCAGCCGCACCGTCATGGCCGGGCCCGAGTGCCAGACGGCGAGCGTGAGGTCGAACTTGGCGAACGCGAAATCCTGCCGGACCTTTTCCATCCGCGTATCGGGCTTGGCGGATTCCGCCGTCCCGGTTCCCGCCACCGGCGTGTTCTGCAGGACGAACATGGCCTGCACCAGCGGCGGCGTTCCCCCCGCGCGGTCGGGGTTCAGTTCCTCCACCAGCCGCTCGAAGGGCATCTCCTGGTGCTGGTAGGCGTCCAGGAGCGTCTCGCGCGCGCGGCGCACCAGCTGGCGGAAAGTGGGATTTCCGTTCAGGTCACCGCGAAGCACGAGCGTGTTGGCGAAGAAGCCGATCAGCCGCTCCAGTTCCGCGCCGGTCCGCCCCGCCACCGCCGTCCCCACCAGCAGATCCGTCTGCCGCGTGTAGCGGGAAAGGAGAAGCTGAAAGGCGGCAAGCAGCACCATGAACGGGGTGCTTTCTTCCTCCGCGGCCAGCATCTGCACGGCGTCGGGAACGCCCTCGCGCAGCTCGATATCGACGACGTCGCCGCGTCCGCTCGGGGTGGCGGGACGGGGATGGTCGAGCGGCAGGTCCAGCAGCACCGGCGCACCGTCCAGGCGGGCCTTCCAGTGCCCGGTGAGCGAGTCCAGTCCGGTGCCGGAAAGCCGCTCGCGCTGCCGGCGGGCGTACTCGCCGAAGGTGAGCGGAAGCGGCGGCAGCGGCGAGGGTTCCCCCCGGCCGAACGCGCCGGTCAGGGTGCCGAACTCGCTCCAGAACACGCCCATGCTCCACCCGTCGGTCACCGCGTGGTGCGCGGTGACGAGCAGGGCCCAGTCCTCCCCTCCCATCCGCACCATGGTGGCGCGAAAGAGCGGCCCCTGCTCCAGGTTGAACGGCTCCAGCGCGAACGCCTGGGCCAGACGTTCAAGCTCGGCCTCGCGCCCGTCCTCCGGCCGCCCCGACAGGTCCACGACCGGGAGAACAAAGGGCGCGTGCGGCGCCACCATCTGCACCGGGCTTCCGTCCCGCGTCGCGAACCGGGTGCGCAGCGCCCCGTGGCGGCGAAGAATCTCGTCCACCGCGCGCTCCACCACCGCGTCGTCCACGGCGGAAAAGAAGCGGCGCGCGTTGGGGACGTTGTAGGCCGGGTTGGCGGGCTCCAGCCGGTCCAGCAGCCACATGCGCTGCTGCGTGAACGACACGGGAAACTCGCCGCCCAGCGCGCTGTCGGCGGGGGCTTCGGGCGCGGGCTCGGCGCGGCGCGTCTTGAGGCGGAGGGCGAGCAGCCTGCGCTGCTCCGGAGTCAGTTCGTCCAGCCTGCTGGGGATCTTGCTCATCACATTCTCGGTGCTCTCCCGCGGCGGGGAGAGGAACAGAAACAACGTTCGGCTCCGGACAGGGCGTGCTCACCGTGTCCGGTACCGTACTGAATCCAGAATCCGCCACGGACGGCCTGACCGGCCCGCCCGTGGCGGATTTGATGCAGGCTTGCCCGCGCGCGTCAGTCGCCGGCTTCGGCCAGCAGCGCCTCGATTTCTTCCGGCGACAGGTCCGCCAGCTCGTCCACCATGCGCGCCAGCACGGGCGAGCCGGCGCCCTCCACCGCTTCGGACACACCCGCGATGGTGGGGTGCTCAAAGAAGGTGCGGATGCGGATTTCCACCTCGAAGGTCTGCGCGATGCGCGCCAGCACCTGCGTCGCGAGCAGCGAGTGTCCGCCCAGGGTGAAGAAGTTGTCTTCCACCCCGAAGTCGTCGCGGCGCAGCACCTCGGTCCAGATGTCGGACACCATCTCCTCCACCACGGTGCGTGGCGCGATCCGTTCGGCATCCGACACCGTTTCCGACTGCGGCGCGGGAAGCGAGCGCCGGTCGATCTTGCCGGTGGTGGTCATCGGCATCGCGTCCACCGTCACGTACGTGGCGGGAACCATGTACTCGGGAAGCCGCTCGCGAAGAAAGGCGCGCAGATCGGCGCCTGCCGGTTCGCCCTCCGCCGAGGGAACCACGTACGCCACCAGCCGCGGATCGCCCGGCACGTCCTCGCGGACCAGCGCGGCGGCCTGCGCCACCGAGGAATGCCGCAGCAGCGTCGCCTCGATCTCGCCGAGTTCGATGCGGTAGCCGCGCAGCTTCACCTGCGTGTCCAGGCGCCCCATGAAGATCAGCTGCCCGTCGCTGCTCCAGCGCACGCGGTCGCCCGTGCGGTACATGCGCGGGCCGCCGTCGGGAAAGGGATTGGCGACAAAGCGCTCGGCCGTCAGTTCCGGACGGTTGTGGTACCCGCGCCCCACGCCGGCGCCGCTGATCCACAGCTCGCCGGGCACGCCGATGGGGGTGGGGCGCAGCGCCGCATCCAGCACGCGGGCACGGGCGCCCGCGATCGGACGGCCGATGGGGAGGATTCCTTCTCCGCCATCCTGGGCACGGAAGAAGGTCGCCCACACGGTGCACTCCGTCGGCCCGTAGACGTTGATGACCTCTCCCGCGCGCGCCAGCAGCCCTTCGGCCAGTTCGGTGGTGAGGGCCTCGCCGCCGCAGAGGACGCGCAGGCCGGGGTGCCCGTTCCACCCCGCGTGAATCAGCATCCGCCACGACGCGGGCGTCGCTTGCATGACGGTGACCTTTTCCGCCTCCAGCATCCGCGCCAGTGCGAGCGCGTCGGTCGCCTCCTCGCGCGAGGCCAGAACGAGCCGGGCCCCGGTGATCAGCGGGCCGAACAGCTCCAGCACGGAGATGTCGAACGAGGTGGTGGTGACGGAGAGCAGCACGTCGTTTTCCGCCAGCCCGGGATCACGGACGACGGCGCCCAGGTAGGCGGCCGTGGTGCCGTGCTCGATCTCCACCGCCTTGGGGCGGCCGGTGGACCCGGAGGTGAACAGCAGGTACGCCAGGTCCGACACCGACACCTCCACGTCGGGGCGCGGGAACACCTCTCCCGCCGCGGGGCGGGCGGGAACGGCGAGTTCGTCCGCCGCCGCGCCGGCATCCACGATCACCAGCGCCGCACCCGTGTCCTGCCGCATGAAGGCGATGCGCTCCGCGGGGTAGTCCGGCTCCAGCGGCAGGTACGCGCCACCCGCCTTCCAGATGCCGACAAGCGCGGCCACCATGGCCGCCGTGCGCTCCATCCGCACGCCCACCACGTCGCCCGGCTTCACCCCGCGCTCCACGAGCACGGCCGCGATGCGGTTGGCCCAGTTGTCCAGCTCACGAAAGGTGACACGCTCGGTACCGGCCACCACGGCGGTGGCGTCAGGAGTGCGCTCCGCCTGCGCCTCGCACAGCACGTGGATGGGCGCGATCGGCGCATCCAGCGGTGGCCCGGCGGCCCAGCTTTCCGCCACCGTGCGCTCTTCGGCCTCGCCCATCATCGGCAGGTCGTCGATGCCGGTGTCGGGCGAAAGGGAAGCGGAATCCAGCAGGGTGCGCAGGTGCTCGGACAGCCGCACGATGGTTTCGTGCTCGAACAGATCGGTAGAATACTCCATCTTGGCGCCCAGGCCGCTGAGCGTTTCCACCGTGGCCAGCATCAGGTCGAACTTGGCGACGCCGGTGTCCACCAGGCTCACGTCCTGGTCCGCGTCCACCGGGCGCGTGGCCAGCCCCACGCGGGTCTGCGGCACCGTAAGTTCGCGGTGCGTACGGACAAAGGTGTGGTGAAAGTACAGCGCCTGGAACACGGGGTGGCGGCTCAGGTCCCGCTCGATCCCCAGCAGGTCCACCAGCTTTTCGAACGGCAGGTCCTGGTGCACGTCCGCCTGCAGCACGGCGTCGCGCGTCCGGCGCACCACGTCGCGAAAGGTGGGGTTTCCGCTCAGGTCCATGCGCAGCGCGGCCGTGTTGACGAACACGCCCACGATCTGCTCCACCTCGGCGCGGCTGCGGTTGCCCAGCAGCGTGCCCACCACCACGTCGTCCTGCCCGCTGTAGCGGTGCAGAAGCACGTAGAAGCCGGCCATGATGACCATGTTGAGCGTCACCGCGTCTTCGCGGCACAGGTCGCGGAGCTGGCCCGTAAGGCGCGCGTCGAAGCGGAACCGGTGGAACCGGCCGCGAAAGCTGGACACCGCGGGACGGGGGTGGTCCGTGGGCAGTTCCAGGACGGGGCCGCCGGCCAGCGAGTCGCGCCAGTACGACACCTGCTTTTCCAGCGTTTCGCCCGTCAGGAACTGGCGCTGCCACACCGCGAAGTCCGCGTAGCGCAGGGTGGGATCGGTCAGCGGGGACGGGCGCCCCTCCGCGTAGGCGCCGTACAGGTCCACCACCTCGCGCAGCACCACCGGGTATGACCACCCGTCGATGATGATGTGGTGCAGCGTGATGACCATCGCGTAGTCCTCGTCCGAGACGCGCAGCAGCGTCACGCGGAAGAGGGGGAGCGTGTCCATGCGAAAGGTGCGCGCCGCTTCTTCCGACACGAGCGCGTTGACGTCCGCGGAGAAGTCCTCGCCCACCCGGTGGCGCATTTCGATGATTTCGATGCGCACCTCGAACGGGTCGTGCACGAGCTGCTTCAGCTCGCCGTCGGGCCCCATGTGAAAGGTGGTGCGCAGCGATTCGTGGCGGCGGACCACTTCCGAGTACGCCCGCTCCAGCAGCGCGACGTCCAGGTCGGCCTGCACCAGAACCGAGACGGGGACGTTGTACATGGGGCTGTCGGGGGCGAACTCGTTCAGGAACCACATGCGTTCCTGCGCGAAGCTGGCCGGGTGCTCGGGGCCGGGCCCGGCGGCGCGGGTCACCAGCTCCCGGGGGCGCAGGGCCGGCGCCTCGCCCCGCAGGCGGCGCTGCAGAAGCGCGCGCTTGTCGTCGGAAAGGGAGGCCCGCTTGGCGGTGATGTCGTGCGTGCTCATGGCTGCATCCACTCGGAACAGGTCAGCGCGTGATGTGCACGCGCACGAATTCGGGAAAGGGCTGCACGGCGGCGAGGTCGTGCTCGAATACGATCAGGTCTCCGTCGCGCTCTACCTCGCGAAAGCCGCCGAAGCGGTAGGTGACCTCCATCATCCGGTTGCGGCCGTTGGGCTTGAACTCCGCCCGCAGCCGCGCGCCGGCCGCGCGCGCTTCGTTCATCACGTGGCTCATCATGATCGTTCCCACGCCGCGCGACATCACCCGGCACGACATCAGCAGCAGCTTGAGGGTCCACACCGCGTCCGAGGTCTTTTCCACCAGCGCCAGGCCGATCTTGCCGTAGCCGCCGTAGCGGTCGTCCAGCCCGGCCACGAGCAGCAGGTGTCGCGAAGAGGTACGGAACGCGTTCAGCTCGTCGTAGCCGTAGGTGCGCCCCGTGGTGTTCAGCTGGTTGGTGCGGACGGTCAGCTCCTCCGCTCGCTGCAGGTCGGCTTCGGTGCAGGGGCCCAGGGTGAAGCGCATGTCCAGCGTGCGCAGAAACTCCTCGGACGGGCCGTTGAAGGTTTCTTCGGCGCGGCCGCGGTCGATGTCCGCCTGGTACATGCGGCGGCGGTTTCTGCTATCCTCGGTAATGAACTCGGGGTTCAGCTCCGGCCGCTCCAGCATCCCGTCCAGCTCCGCCGCGTCCAGCGTGCGCACGGCGGGACAGGCAAAGGCCACCTCCTCGCGCTCGAACGGCTGGTCATCCACGAACAGGAACGTGTCCTGGCCGATGTTGAGTGCCGTGGCGATCGCCTCGACGTTCTGCCCCTTGGCGTTCCAGTTGATGTGCGGGTACAGGAAGTAGTCGGCGATGCCGAGCGCCTGAAGCCGCGCCATGGCCCGGTCGTGGTCGTTGCGGCTGGCCACGGACTGCAGGATTCCGCGCTCGTCCAGCGTGCGCAGGATTTCGGCGACCCCGGGCCGGAGCTCGACGGTGTCGTCTTCCAGCAGGATGCCGTTCCAGATGGTGTGGTCCAGGTCCCACACCACGCACTTGACCGTCTTGGGCGGCTTCCGGGTGTCCGAAGCCGGCGCGTCGGCCGGCAGGGTTTCGTTGGTCACGGCTTTCCCTCGGTGATCGGGGTGTCCGCGAGGGACAGGGCCCGGCTGTTCGTCGTCATCGCCATCACGTTCCCGCCATCCCCGCTCCCGGCGGTCCGCCGCTGTCCGCAACGGGACCGCCGGAAGCCGTCATCGCCGGGCGCGCGCGTTCCCGTCAGGCGGTGCCCATGATCTGCGCCGCCTCGTCGTCCGAGATCCCCTCGATTTCGGCGATGATGGCGGCCTCGATCAGCTCCGCGAAGCGCGCGATGGTGGGCGCCTCGAAGATGGACTGCAGCGGCAGTTCGAGCTGGAACATGTCGCGCACGCGCGCCACGATCTGCGTGGCCAGAAGAGAGTGCCCGCCCATTCCGAAGAAGTCATCGTGGATGCCGATGCGGCGGATGCCGAGCAGGCTCTGCCACAGCTCCGCGAGCTGCTCTTCCACCTCGTTGGTGGGGGCGTGGTACTCCGACTCCAGCTCCGGGCGGTCGTAGAGCACGTCCGCGGGAGCGGCGGCCGCGGCGCGTTCGCGCCACCGCGTCTCCAGGTCCGTGGTGGACACCAGCACCTGCGCCTCTCCCGCCAGCGCGAGCGCATGCGTGAGGGCGGAAGTCAGCTCCTCCGCATCAATTCCCGCCTCGTCCGTTTCCGTCGCGGCCCGGTCCATCGCCAGCGCCGTCCACCCGGCACGGGCCGCAAAGGCGTCGATCAGCGTGTGCGCCGCCGTCACGCGGACGTGGCCCACCACGCCGAGCTCGCCGGCCAGGGAGGTGGCGAGAACCACCCATTCCGGACGCCGTTCGCCCAGCGCGGTGCGGAAGGAGTCCAGCGCCGCTTCCACCTCGGCCAGCTGGTCCGCCCACCCGGTCGTGGCCTCGCCGACGCCCGCGATCCCCACGATTGGCGACAGGTCCGGCGCGTAGAGCACGCCGTCCACGCGCCCCAGCCGCGTTTCCGCTTCCGTGACGGCTTTGGAGAGGGCGTCCGCATCCGCCAGATTCGCGCGGATCACCTCCACTCCCTCGCCCGCTTCGCCCGGCTGGCCGTCGGGGAGGATGAAGGCCATGCGCACGCCCGCCGTGGCCGCAATGGCGGAGGCTATGCGCGCGGAGCCCGCGCCCACCAGCAGGTACCCGCCGTTCTCGCGGATGCGCGCCGCGGGAGAGGCGGTCCGGGCCGGATGAAAGGCGCGAACCCAGCGGTGCCGTCCGCGCAGCGCGACCACGTCGCCGATGCCGCCGGAGACGATCTCCGCGGCGACCCGGGGCGCCAGATCCGCCGCGGCCGGCCCGGCGGGCACGTCCACCACGCGGCAGGAAAGGTGAGGGTGCTCGCGCTCGATCCCGCGCGCCACGCCCAGGAGCGCGGCCGCCAGCGGCGCGGGCTCCTCGTCTCCCGTCACCTGCTGCGCACCCTCGGTGAGGATGATCAGTTCGGCCGGCACCCCGGACGAGGCGATGGCGTCCGCAAAGAGCAGAAGGCTGGGGATGGCCATCCGCGGATCGGAAAGCGCCAGCGCGTGCACCACCGCGCGCGGCTGCATCCCGATGGAGGCGAGGGTGTCCGCCATCTGGCGGTAGTCCTCGCGGAACTCCGGGCGAACGGTGTGCAGCCGCTTGCCGGCGCTGTACCCGGTGTCGGGGCGAACGGAAATCACGTTGTAGCCCACGCGGTCCAGCGCCGAGGTCACCCGGTCCGCCAGCCCGCGCCCGCTGGACATCAGCAGGATGTGCTCATGTCCGTGCGCTGGCGCCGGAGGTGCGGGCGTGCGCGTCCAGGTGGGCGTGTGAATCCAGTCCGCGGGATCGTTCGAACGCGCGTTTTCCGCCCCGTGCGGCACCTGCCCGTCCCCCTGCGGAAGCTCCACCCAGTAGCGCTGGCGCTCCCACGGATAGGTGGGAAGCGCCACGCGCCGGCGCCGCTCCGACCCGCGGAAAGCCGCCCAGTCCGCCTCCACCCCGGCCAGCCACAGGCGGCCGAGCGCGTCCAGCAGGAACTGCGGATCCGGACGCCGGTCGTACGCGTAGCGCAACGACGGAATGGTGGCGGCGGGCGCCGGCTCTCCGTCCGCGCGCTGGCGGACAAAGGTGGAGAGCGTCTGCCCCGGTCCCACCTCCACCAGCACGCGTCCGGGTTCGGACAGCAGTTCCGAGATCCCTTCGGCGAAGCGGACGGTGCCCGTCAGGTGGCGGGTCCAGTATGCCGGGTCCGTCGCCTCCGCGTCGGTGATCCACGTCCCGGTCACGTTGCTGAGCATGGGGATGCGGGGCGGCCGCAGCTCCGCGCGCGCGGCGCGCTCCGCCAGGGCACCCGTCGCCGGCGCCATCATCGGCGAGTGAAAGGCGTGCGTGGTGGCCAGGCGGCGCGCCGTGTGGCCCGCCGCCGTGAGCGCCGCCTCCAGCGCGGCGATGGCGGCATCCGGTCCGGCGGCGACGGTCAGCTCCGGCGCGTTCACCGTGGCCACCACGGTGTCGGCGGAGAGGAACGGGCGCAGCGCCGATTCGGAAAGCGACACCGCGAGCATGGATCCGCCCGGCAGGCCGCCGATCAGCCGCGCGCGGTCCGCCACCAGCGCCAGCGCGTCTTCCAGCGTGAGCACCCCGGCGATGCAGGCCGCCGCGTACTCGCCCAGCGAGTGGCCGATGACGGCATCCGGTACGATTCCCCAGCTCATCCACAGCCGGGCCAGCGCGTAGTCGATGACGAACACGGCGGGCTGGGCCAGTTCGGTACGGTTCAGCCGCTCCGCCTCAGGGCTGGCGGCAGAGGTGCGGCCGAGCATTGCCTTCAGGTCGACGCCGAGCGAAGGCGCCGCGTCCGACGGGGCCTCCCCCGCGAACAGGATTTCCCGCAGGTCCAGCCCCAGCAGGGGCCGGAGCAGCTCGGCGCAGCGGTCCACCTCGGCGCGGAACCCGGGCTCGGCCTCGTACAGCCCGCGCGCCATTCCCGGGTACTGGTCGCCCAGTCCGGGAAAGAGGAAGGCGACGGACCGGCTCCCGGATTCCGCCACGCCGCTGGCGACGCGGTCCGGCAGGCGCTCGCGCAGCAGCGCCGCCGCGTTCTCCCCCTCGTGCACCACCAGAGTGCGGCGGTGCGAAAAGGCGCGGCGGCCCTCCCGCAGGGTGAAGGCGACGTCGGCCAGCGGCTGGTCCGGGTTGGCTTCCAGGTGCTCGGCAAGGCGGTCCGTCGCCGCGTCCAGCGCGCGGGGGGAGCGGGCGGACACGGTCAGAAGCTGCCACGGACGCGACGGGCCGGAGAGTTCGCGGGGCGGCGCTTCCTCCATGATCACGTGCGCGTTGGTTCCGCCGATGCCAAAGCTGCTCACCCCGGCGCGGCGTGGGTGCCCGGGCGCCGGCTGCCAGTCGCGCAACTCGTTGCAGACAAAGAACGGAGAGCCCGCGAAGTCGATCCTGGGATTGGGCTTGGTGAAGTGCAGCGTGGCCGGGATCTGGGCGTGCTCCAGCGAGAGCACCGTCTTGATTAGCCCGGTCACCCCGGCGGCCGTGTCCAGGTGACCCACACTGGTCTTTGCCGCCCCAAGCGCGCAGAAGCCGCACTCCTCCGTCGCCGTGCGGTACGCCCGGGTCAGCGCGGCGATCTCGATCGTATCACCCAGCTCCGTCCCCGTGCCGTGCGTTTCCACGTAGGTGATGGACGACGGATCGACGTCCGCGGCGGAAAGCGCCTCGCGGATGGCGGACGACTGTCCTTCCACGCCAGGCGCGGTAAAGGCGACCTTGGCCGAGCCGTCGTTGTTGATGGCGGATCCGCGGATGACGGCGCGCACCGGATCGCCGTCGGCCAGCGCATCGGCCAGCCGTTTCAGGACAACGACGCCCACGCCGCTCCCGCTGAGCGTGCCCGCGGACTGCTCGTCAAAGGCGCGGCAGTGGCCGTCGGGCGAACTGATCCCGCCATGGGAGTACAGATAGCCGCCGTCCTGGGGGATGAGGACAGTGGCGCCGCCGGCCAGGGCCATGTCGCTTTCGCCGCTCAGCAGGCTCTGCGCGGCCAGGTGGATGGCGACCAGCGAGGTGGAGCAGGCGGTCTGCACGGTGAGCGCGGGGCCGCGCAGGTTCAGCTTGTACGCCGTGCGCGTGGCGATGAAGTCCTTGCCACTGGCCAGGTTGGCCTGAAAGTGCCCCACGCTTCCCATGAGCGCGGGGTTGTTGCGAACGTGCTGCTCCACGTACATCGGCGCGCCCGCGCCGGCGTACACGCCCACCCGGCCGCGCACGTGCTCCGGCGCGTACCCGGCGTTCTCCATCGCCTCCCAGGCGCACTCCAGAAACAGGCGGTGGCTGGGCTCCAGGATCTCCGCCTCGCGCGGGCTGTAGCCGAAGAAGCCCGCGTCAAAGTGCTGCACGTCGCGCAGGCGGCCGATGGAGCGCACGTAGTCCGGGTGGGCCAGGTGCGCCTCGGGAACACCGGCCGCGCGCAGTTCGTCGTCGGTGAAGTGGGTGATCCCTTCCACGCCGTCGCGCAGATTGTCCCAGAACTCGTCCACACTGTCCGCGCCGGGAAACCGGCCAGACATGCCGATGACGGCAACGTCGAATTCCCCGTGCGCCTCCCCATCCCTATCCGCCATCAGGGAATCTTCCCCGTCGATCCGTCTCTGCTCGTGCTCGCTCATCGTTTCCGGTCCTGGCTGTGTATGTCCCGCAGTGTCGATCGATGTCGTGTCCGAATGCGTCTGCCGTTCCCAGACTGGCGCGTTCCGGGAGGCGTTTGATGGAAAACCTCCTCCGCGCGCCCGCCGCTTACCTCCGCCGGCGCAGGCGGTCGCGGCGGCTGGCGCCCCGGTCCGCGGCTTCGGCGTGCGGTGATTCCGTCGTTCCCGCCGTGGCGGGAGAGGCGCGGGGGTCCAGGTGGGCGGCCAGCGCGGCGACGGTGGAGTGCTGAAACAGGTCCACCACCGACACCTCGCGACCCAGCGCCCTGCCCAGCTTTTCCTGCACGCGGGCCACCAGCATGGAGTGCCCGCCGATCTCAAAGAAGTTGTCGTCCAGCCCCACCGCGTCCACTTCCAGCACCTCGCGCCACACGGCCGCGATGGTGCGCTCCGTGGCGCTCTGCGGAACGGAGACGGTGCGCGGCTCCTCGCTGGACGGCTCCGGCAGGCGGCGCCGGTCCACCTTGCCCGTGGCGCCCAGCGGCAGCCGCTCCAGCAGCACGGCACGGGCGGGAACCATGTAGTCGGGGAGTCGTTCGCGGACATGGGCGCGCACGGCGGCGCCGTCCAGGACGGCGCCGTCCGCCGGCTGGACGTAGGCCACCAGCATCCGGTTGGCGCCTTCGCCGCGCACGGTGACGGCGGCCTGCACGATGGCCGGGTGGGCCAGCAGGACGGCCTCGATCTCCCCCAGTTCCACGCGGAACCCGCGCACCTTGACCTGGCCGTCCGCCCGGCCCAGGAACTCCAGTTCCCCGTCCGCCAGCCACCGCACCCGGTCGCCCGTGGTGTACATCCGGGCGCCCGGCTCTGTCGCGAACGGATTGGGGATGAAGCGCTCCGCCGTGAGCGCCGGGCGGTTCAGGTAGCCGCGGGCCAGTCCCGCTCCCGCCAGGTGAAGCTCACCCGCGATGCCGATGGGCACCGGTTCGCCGCGCGCGTCCAGCACATAGCACTGCTGGTTGTGCAGGGGCTTTCCGATGGATGGCAGCCCCGGCCCGGCGGGCGGCACGTCCGACGTGGTGCTGAATACCGTGTTTTCCGTGGGCCCGTATCCGTTGACCAGGCGCAGCCCGGCGGGCCCGCGGCGGCGGAGCGCGTCGCCGCCGCTCAGCAGCGCACGGAGCGAGGCGGGGCGGGGAACGCCGCGCTCAATGGCTTCCAGCACCGCCTCCGCGGCGGGCGTGGGAAGAAAGCAGACGTTGACGCCGGTGTCCCCAAGCCAGCGCGCCAATCCGGCCGGGTCCCCGCGCAGCGCTTCGGGAAGAACGTGAATCGAAGCGCCGGCGCTGAGCGGCGCCCATGTTTCCATCACGCTCGCGTCAAAGGCGGGGCTCCCCAGCAGCGAGCCCCGGTCATCCGGGCCCAGCGCGTAGGCGGACTGGTACCAGCCCAGCAGGTTGGCGGTGCTGCGGTGCGTCACGGCTACCCCCTTGGGGCGGCCGGTGCTGCCGGAAGTGTAGATGACGTACGCCAGGGCGTCCGCGTCGGCGTGGACGGGCGGCTCTTCGGCGGACTCGCCGGACAGGTCGTCCTCGTCCAGCCACAGGACGGGGGCGGAGACCAGGACCAGCCGTTCGCGCCAGGCGGAGCCGGCCACCACGGCCACCACGCCCGCGTCGTCCAGCGTGTACGCGATGCGCTCCGGCGGGGAAAGCGGGTCGACGGGGACGTAGGCCGACCCCGCCTTGAGGATGCCGAGTTCCGCCGCGACCAGCGCCGGCGAACGGTCCACCAGCAGGGCCACGCGCCGCTCCAGCCCGGCACCCATCCGCGCCAGACGGTGCGCGATCCGGTTGGCCCACTGGTCCAGCTCCGAATAGGTCACGGACGCATCACCCGACACCACCGCGGGCGCGTTCGGAGTGCGCCGGACCTGCTCGGAAACGAGCCGGTGGATGACCTGAACCGGATGATCCGCCGCCGTCCGGTTCCACTCCTCCACCACGGTGCGCCGCTCCTCCGCGCCCATCATTCGCAGCGCGGACACCCGGCTGTCCGGAGCCGCCACCGCGGAGGCGATCAGGGTGCCGAAGTGCTCCGCCAGCCGGCGGATCGTCGCCTCGTCAAAGACATCCTGCGCGTACTTGAAGCCGCCGTGCAGCACGCCGCCGGCATCCACCATCGCCAGCGTAAGGTCGACCTTGGCGCTTCCCGTGTCGGGCTCGCTCGCCCCCACGTGCAGCCCCGGGAACTCCAGCGCGGCCCCGGTTCCGCCAGGCTGCATGGAGAACAGCACCTGGAACAGGGGGTGCCGCGCCACGCTGCGCTCCACCTTGAGATCCTCCACCAGCCGCTCGAACGGCACTTCCTGGTGCGCGTAGGCGTCCAGCGTGCGCCCGCGCACCTGCTCGAGCAGGGCGGAAAAGGTGGGGTCGCCGGCCAGGCTGGCGCGCAGCGTGAGCGTGTTGAGGAAGACGCCGATCAGCCCCTCCGTTTCCTCCGGCGTGCGGCCGGCGATGGGCGAACCGATGACGACGTCGTCCGCGCCGGACCAGCGCGCCAGCAGCACGTCGAACGCCGCGAGGAGCGTCATGAACACGGTCGCGCCGTGGCGTCTTCCGAGTTCCGCTACCGAAGCCGACAGCTCCGGCGTCAGCGCGAAGGGCACCATTCCGCCGCGGAACGAGGGGAGCGGCGGATGCGGGCGGTCCGTGGGGAGGGCCAGGACGGGGGCGCCGTCCAGCGTTTCCCGCCAGAAGGCAAGCTCCCGCTCCAGCGCCGGGCCGTCCAGCCGCTCGCGCTGCCACACCGCGTAGTCCGCGTACTGCACGGGAAGCGGCGCCAGCGCGGCTTCCCTTCCCTCCCGCGCCGCGCCGTAGAACGCCGACAGTTCGCGAAAGAGCACGCCCAGCGACCAGCCGTCGCTGACGATGTGGTGCATGGCCAGGAGCAGCACGTGCTCCTCTTCCGCCACCCGCAGCAGGCGCGCGCGGAACAGCGGACCGGCTTCCAGGTCGAACGGCGCGCGGGCCATCTCCTCCCCCGCGGCCTGTGCCTGCTCCCCCGCGTCCGCCGTCCCGGCCAGGTCGGCAAAGGGAAGGGGGACGTGCAGTTCGGGAAGGATGACCTGCACCGGCTCCCCGTTCTCCACGCGGAACACGGTGCGGAGCGACTCGTGGCGGGCAACGAGTGCATTCACCGCGGACTGCATCGCGACGGCGTCCAGGCCGCCCCGCAGGTGCAGCGCGACCGGAATGGTGTACGCCGTCCGTGCCCCGGCCAGGCGGGAAACGAACCAGAAGCGCTGCTGCGCAAAGGAAAGCGGAAGGGCCCTGTCACGCGCCGCGGGCACCAGCGGCGGCGGAACGAATCCGCTCCCCGCGCGGGCAGCGGCCGCGCGCGCGGCCAGCCCGGCCACCGTGGGGGCCTCGAACAGCGCGCGCAGCGGCAGATCCGCGCCGAACGCTTCGCGGATGCGGGACATCACCTGCGTGGCGCGAAGCGAATGCCCGCCCAGATCGAAGAAGTTGTCGTGCACGCCGGGCGCGGTGCCCAGGACGCGAGCCCAGATCCCGGCCACCACCTCCTCGGCGGGGGTGCGCGGCGCGACCCGGCCGGCTGCCTCCGCGGTGTCGTCCGGGGCGGGAAGTGCGCGGCGGTCCACCTTGCCGCTGGGCGTGAGCGGCATCCGCTCCAGCGTGACCCACGCGGCGGGAACCATGTACTCCGGCACGCGGCTGGCGACATGGGCGCGCAGTTCCGCGACCGTGGGCGCGGCGCCTTCCACCGGGACCAGCCAGGCGACGATCCGCTTTTCCGCGCCCTCGCCGCGCACGGCGACGGCGGCTTCGCGCACGGCGGGATGGGTGCCCAGCGCGGCCTCGATCTCCCCCGGCTCCACGCGGAATCCGCGCACCTTCACCTGAAAGTCGGTCCGCCCCACGTACTCCAGTTCCCCCGCGGGGAGCCACCGAGCACGGTCTCCGGTGCGGTACAGGCGGCTTCCGGGCGCGCCGAACGGGTCGGGGATGAACCGCTCCGCCGTGAGCGCCGGGCGGTTCAGGTAGCCGCGCGCCAGGTTCTGTCCCGCGGCGAACAGTTCGCCGGGAACGCCGACCGGCGCGGGAAGGAGCCGCCCGTCCAGCACGTGCAGCCGGGTGTTGTCCACCGGCGCGCCGATGGGCGGAAGCAGGGGCCACTCCGACGCGTCTTCCGCCACCTGATGCGCACTGATGACGTGCGTCTCCGACGGGCCGTACTGGTTGTCCAGCCGCAGCCCGGGGTTGGCGGCAAACAGGGCCCGCAGCTGCGGCGTGGTCCGCAGCGCCTCGCCCGCGGTGATGATCTCCCGCAGCTCCGGCAGTCGGCCGTCCACGTGCTCCGCCGTCTCCGCCAGGTTCTGGAGGGCGGCAAAAGGAAGGAACAGCCGTTCCACACGCTGGCCGCGGAGGAGCGCCAGCAGCGCCTCCGCGTCGCGGCGGGTGTCGTCATTCGTAAGGACGAGCGTGCCGCCCGCCGCCCACGCCGCAAAGATCTCCTGGAACGAGACGTCGAACGAGAGCGAGGCGAACTGCAGCGTGCGCGCGGCCGCGCGCCCCTCCCAGCGGGCGAGCTGCCAGCGAAGCAGGTTCACCAGCGCGCGGTGCGGAAGGGCGGCGCCCTTGGGCAGCCCGGTGGAGCCGGAGGTGTACAGGACGTACGCGAGGTTCTCCGGGTGCACGTCCACCCGGAGCGGCGCATCGGATTCCGCCACGATCGCGTCGCGGTCGGCGTCCAGTCGCAGCACGGGCGTGTCGGCAACCGGCAGCTTCTGCAGTACGGAATCGGTCGTCACCAGCACGGCCGCGCGGCTGTCGCGCAGCATGTACGCGATGCGCTCCGCGGGATACGCGGGATCCACCGCCACGTACGCCGCGCCCGCCTTGAGCACGGCCAGCACGGCGACCGGCATGTCCACCGACCGCTCCAGGCAGATGGCCACGCGCGCGTCGATCCCCGCGCCGAGCGCGGCAAGGCGGCGGGCCAGGCGGTTGGAACGCGCGTCCACCTGGGCATAGGTCAGCGACTCGTCCCCGAACTCCAGCGCCGCCGCGTCCGGCGTCAGCGCCGCCTGTGACGCGAACAGGTCGTGCACGCACACCCCTGCCGCCGCCGGGCGTTCGGTGCGGTTGAAGTCCGCGATCCACTCCGTTTCCGCCGTGGAAAGCATGGACAGACGCGAGAGCGGCGCATCCGGAGCGGCGACGGCGGCGGCGAGAAGCACGTCCAGGTGTTCCATCATCCGCGCGACCGTTTCCTGGTCCCACAGCGCGGCCGCGAACTCCACCCCACCCAGCATCTGCTCGCCGGCCTCGATCACCCCCACCGTCATGTCGAAGCGCGAGGTGCCCAGCTCCGTGCGGCGCCCCGCCAGCCCGGCCTCGCCCAGAGCGAGCGACGCGGGTGGCGCATTCTGGAGGGTGAGCATCACCTGGAACACCGGCGGGTGGCTCAGTGCGCGCTCCACGCCCAGCGCGTCCACCAGCCGCTCGAAGGGCAGGTCCTGGTGGGCGTACGCGCCCAGCGTCGTGTCGCGCACGCGACCGAGCAGGTCGCGAAAGGACAGGTTCTCGTCCACGCGCGTGCGCAGGGCAAGCGTGTTGCCGAAGAAGCCGATCAGCCCTTCCAGTTCCGGACGCGAGCGAGTGAGGATGGGCGTTCCCACGACGATGTCGTCCTGCCCGGACCAGCGGTGCAGCACGGCCTGGAAGGCGGCCAGCAGCACGATGAACAGCGTGGCGTTCTCCGTTCGCGCCAGCACCCGTGCACCCTGCGCGGCCGTGGCGGAAAGCGCGAAGCGATGGCTGCCGCCGCGCAGGTCCTGTACGGCGGGACGCGCCCGGTCCGTCGGCAGTCCCAGCGTGGCGGGCGCGCCTTCGAGCCGCTCGCGCCAGTAGGCGATCTGCTCCTCCAGCGTGTCTCCGGCCAGCCACGCGCGCTGCCAGGCGCTGAAGTCCGCGTACTGGATCGCCAGCGGCGGCAGCGGAGAGGGCTCGCCGCGCGAGAAGGCCTCGTACAGCGCCGTGAGTTCGCGGTACAGGATCCCGGTGGACCACGCGTCCGAGGCCGTGTGGTGCGCCACGGTCAGGAGGACGTGGCGGTCCGGTCGCAGGCGGAAAAGGGTGGCCCGCAGCAGCGGTCCGGCGGACAGGTCGAATGAAGCGCGGCTTTCCTCCGCGATGCGGCGTTCCGCCTCCGCCTCCCGCTCGTCTTCCGCCACGGAAGTCAGATCCACCCGCTCCACGCGGAAGCCGTCCGCCGGCAGGACGACCTGCACCGGCCCGTCCGCGCCGGGAACGAACGCCGTGCGGAGCGCCTCGTGGCGGCGAACGATCTCCCGCACCGCCGCGACCAGCGCGTCCGCGTCCACCGGGCCGGCGAGCTCCACCGCGTGGGGGACGTTGTAGACCGGCGTTCCCGGATCCAGCTGATCCAGAAACCAGAGCCGTTCCTGCGCAAAGGAAAGCGGGATGGGCTGGTCGCGCGGGACGGGGACGAGCGGAGGGCCGGCCTGCGCCTTTCCCGTCAGCGCGTCCACACGCACGGCGAGTTCGCGGACGGTCGGCGATTCGAACAGGGCCCGCAGCGGCACGTCCGCGCCGAACCCTTCGCGCACCCGCGCGATCACGCGCGCCGCCAGGAGGGAATGCCCGCCCAGATCGAAGAAGTTGTCCTCCGCCCCCACCCGCTCCGCGCCCAGCACTTCGGTCCACACCGCGGCCAGCCGCCGTTCGGTTTCCGTCACCAGTTCGGCGTGCTCCGCCCGGGACCCGTACTCCGGCGCGGGGAGCGCGGCGCGGTCCACCTTGCCGTTTCGCGTCAGCGGCAGTTGATCCAGCACCACCACGGCGGAGGGAACCATGTACGGCGGAAGTGCCGCGGCAAGGCGCGCGCGCAGCGCCGTCCCCGCGTCGGCATCGCCCGCGTCGGCATCGCCTGTGACGGCGTAGGCCACGATGCGGTCCTCGCCCCCGTCCCGGCGCACGACGGCGATGGCCTGGCGCACCCCGGTCTCCGCCCGCAGCAGCGCCTCGATCTCCCCCAGCTCGATGCGGAATCCGCGCACCTTGACCTGGAAGTCGATGCGCCCCAGGAAGTCGAGGGTGCCATCTTCCCGCCACCGCATGCGGTCGCCGCTGCGGTACAGGCGGCTTCCGGGCGCTCCGAACGGGTCGGGGATGAACCGCTCCGCCGTCAGCGCCGGGCGGTTCAGGTAGCCGCGCGCCACCCCCGCCCCGCCGATGAACAGCTCGCCGGGGACGCCGGCCGGAACGGGCCGCATCTCCCCATCCAGCACGTATGCCGTCACGTTCGCGACCGGCCCGCCCAGCGACGGCCGGGGATGCGCGTCCGAGATGCGCAGCGCGGTGGTGTCGACCGTGGCTTCCGTCGGGCCGTAGACGTTGAAGAACGCCGCGTCGCCCCGCGCGGAAAGCGCCGTCCACAGCTCCGGATCGATCGCTTCGCCGCCCACCAGCACGCGCGACGGCCCGATCGGCTCCGCGCCCGCGGCATCCAGAAGCAGCCGCAGCTGGGCGGGAGTGCAGTCCAGCACGTCCGCGCGCACCTGGAGCAGATGCGTGCGCAGGGCGGCGCCATCGTAGCGCACCTCCTGGGGCACGACCGCGAGCGCGTGCCCGTCCAGCAGCTGAATCCACTGCTTGACGGAGGTGTCGAAGGTGAGCGGCCCGTTCAGCGTCACCCGCCGGGGACCCTCGTCCGTTCCGTGGACCGCCCGCCCCAGCGCGTGCAGCAGGTTCACAACCGACCGCTGGCGGACGGCGACCCCCTTGGGCGTCCCCGTGGAGCCGCTGGTGTAGAGGACGTAGGCCAGGTTCTCCGCCGTGGCGGAAACGGCGAGGCGCTCCGCCGGCTCGGCTTCGATCTCCGCGCGGTCGCACTCCAGGCACACGACCTCGGCGCCCGCCCGGTCCGCCGCGGCGCGCAGGGCGGACTGGGACACCACCATGCGAATCCCGCCATCAAGCAGCACCGCACGCAGCCGCTCGTCCGGGTGCTCGGGGTCCAGCGGCACGTACGCGCCCCCGGCCTTGAGCACCGCGAGCAGGGCGACGACCGGCTCCACCCCGCGCTCCAGCAGGATGCCGACGCGCGATTCCGGCCCCACGCCGCGGCGGCGAAGCACGCGGGAAAGGCGCGTCGCGGCGGCGTCCAGCTCACGGAAGGTGACATCGCGCACCCCGTCGGTGACGGCGGTGGCGTCCGGCGTGCGATCCGTCTGCGCCTCGAACAGCTCCGCGAGGGTGGCGGTGTCGTTGAAGGGGAGGGCCGTGTCGTTCCATGCCCCCAGTACGAGGGCGCGGTCCTCCTCATCCAGCAGCGGAAGGTCGGAAAGGCGGCGGTCCGGATTGGACGCGACCCGCTCCAGCAGCCCCAGGTAGTGCTCCAGGATCAGCTCGATGGAGCGCGCGTCGAACAGGTCCGTCGCGAAGAGCGCACGCACCGCGATGGGCCCGCCGAACTCCGCGGCCTCCACGGACAGGTCGAAGCGCACCGTTTCCGCCTCCAGCCCCAGCGGCTCCAGCCGCAGTTCCGGAAGGGGCCCACCCCCGCCGGCCGGCGTGTTGTGGAGCGAGAACATGGCCTGGTAGACCGGCGCGCGGGACAGGTCCCGCGGCAGGCGCAGCTCCTCGACGACGCGCTCGAACGGCAAGTCCTGGTGCTGGAACGCGTCCAGCACGGTTTCCCTTTCCCGCCGCACGAGCTCCCTGAACGTGGGGTCGCCGGACAGCGGCGTGCGCAGCGCGAGCGAGTTGATGAAGAAGCCGATGAGCCCCTCCACCTCGGCGCGCGTGCGGCCGGCGATCGTGGTTCCGAGCACGACCTCGTCCTGCCCCGCGTGCCGGGCGAGGACCACGCGGAGCGCGCCGAGCAGGACGGCGAACAGCGTCGCGCCTTCCGCCAGCGCCAGGGCGCGGAGACCACTCGCGACGGCTTCGGGAACGACGATGACGCGCGGCTCGCCCCGCCCGCTGGGCGCGGCGGGACGCGGCCGGTCCGTCGGCAGCTCCAGCGCGGTGGGCGCGCCGGCAAGCCGTTCCCGCCACCACGCGGCTTCCTGCTGCAGCCGTTCGCCGGACAGCCACTCGCGCTGCCACACGGCGTAGTCCGCGTACTGCAGGGGGAGCGGGGGGAGCGGATCGGGACGCCCCTCGCGGAAGGCGCTGTACAGCGCTTCCAGTTCCCGCCCCATCACGCCCAGGCTCCACCCGTCGCTGACGATGTGGTGCATGCTCAGCAGCAGGGCGTGGTCGTCGTCGTCCAGGTGCAGCAGGGTGGCACGAAAGAGCGGGCCGCGGGCCAGGTCGAACGGGGCCAGCATGTCCTGCCGGGCCAGCCGCAGCGCTTCTTCGCCGCGCGCCTCCGGCGGCAGGTGCGAGAGATCCACCACCGGCAGCGGTACCGGCGTAAAAGGATGGATCACCTGCACCGGCTGCCCGTCGCGCTCCGCGAACACGGTGCGGAACGGCTCGTGGCGGCTGCGGAGCGCGTTGAGGGTGCGTTCCAGCGCGGACACGTCCAGCGGGCCGTACATCCGCCGCGGCATGGCCATGTTGTACAGAGCCGCTCCCGGCGTCATCCGGTCGATGAGCCAGAGGCGCTGCTGCGCAAACGAGACGGGAAGCGGTTCCCCCGTGCGCTCGCGCGCGGCCAGGCCGCCCGCGGCGCTGTCGCGCGAGGCCCGCAGCCGCATCTCCAGCAGGCGGCGCTTTTCCGGTGTCAGGCCGCGCAGGCGGTCCAGGAGCTCAGTCATCGTTGCCTCAGAATTCGGCGCCGGGCGTGGCGGATTCCGCCAGCAGCGCGCGCAGCTCGTCGTCGGAAAGATCGTCCAGATCTTCCAGCAGTTCGGACAGCGACGGATCCAGCGCGGCGTCCAGGCGCGCCGCCAGCTGGTCCAGCCGCGGCGTCTCGAACACGTCGCGAAGCGGAAGGTCCACCTGCAGCCGCTCGCGGATGGCGGATACCATCCGTGTCGCCATCAGGGAGTGCCCGCCCAGCGCAAAGAAGCCGTCCTCCGCCCCCACCCGCTCCACTCCCAGCAAACCGCCCCACACCTCCGCCAGCATCCGCTCCGTATCGGTGCGCGGCTCCACGTACGCGGCCCCCTGCACGGTGGGCGCGGGAAGCGCGCGGCGGTCCACCTTGCCGTTTGGCGTCCGGGGAAGCGCATCCAGCACCACCACGACGGACGGGACCAGGTAGTCGGGAAGGGTGCGGGCGAGCGCACCCCGCAGTGCCTCGGGGCTGGGCGGCTCCGCGCCGTCCACCGGAGTAACGTAGGCCACCAGGCGGGTGTCGCCCGCCCCGTCGGAATGCGCCACCGCGATCGCGTCGCCCACACCGGGGAGGGAGGCCAGCCGCGCCGCGGCTTCGCCGGGCTCCACACGGAAGCCGCGGATCTTGACCTGGTCGTCCATGCGGCCGGCGTAGTGAAGCTGGCCGTCCGCTTCCCAGCGCACACGGTCGCCGGTTCGATACAGCCGCGCGCCGGGGGTGTCGGAAAAAGCGTCCGGGATGAACCGTTCGGCGGTGAGCGCCGGCCGGTTCAGGTAGCCGCGGGCCACACCCATCCCGCCAATGTGCAGCTCGCCGTAGATCCCGGCGGGGAGCAGGTCACCCTGCGGGTCCAGGACGTACAGGCGGGCGTTGGGCACCGCCGTGCCGATGGACGGGGCGGGATCGTCCGCCTCCACCACGGCCGTGGCGGCATAGACCGTCGTTTCCGTGGGACCATACCCGTTCACCAGCCGGCGCCCCGCGCCCCAGCGGCCGGCGACCGCGGCGGAAAGCGCCTCGCCCCCGGCCAGCACGGCGCGAAGGTGCGGCAGATCCACCGGGTCCGTCACCGCGAGGGCGGAAGGAGGGGCGTGGAGCACCGTGATGCGCTCCGTCCGCAGGGTGGCGGACAGGGGCTGCCCCGGCATCAGCGCCTCGCGCGGGGCAATCACCAGCGCGGCGCCGCTCAGCAGCGTCGCGAACAATTCGGAGACGGAAACGTCAAAGGCGAGCGAGGTGAAGTGCAGCACGCGGCCGCCCTCATCCAGTTGCAGCCGCCGCGCGGACGCCAGCGCAAGGTTGGCCACGCCCCGGTGCGGCACGGCGACGCCCTTGGGACGCCCGGTGGAGCCGGAGGTGTAGATGATGAACGCCAGCTGCTCCGGGTGCACTCCGATGGCGGGATCCGTGTCCGGCTGCGCCGCGATCGACGGCGCTTCGGAGACCAGGTCCACCCGTTCCACGCCAGCGGTGCCGAACACGCCGGAGCCGTCCGGGTCGATCAGCAGGCGGGCGCCGGCGTCCGCCAGCATCTCCTCCGCCCGTGCCGGGGGGAGGGCGGGATCCAGCGGCAGATAGGCGGCGCCCGCCCTGAGCACGGCGAGGACGGCGATGACCGTCTCCGCCGACCGCGCGGCGATGATGCCGACGATGGATTCGGCGCCCGCGCCCCGTGCCCGCAGGTGGTGCGCGAGCCGGTTGGCGCGCGCGTCCATCTCCGAATACGACACCGTTGATCCGCCCGCGACCAGCGCGGGCGCGTCCGGCGTGCGCGCGGCCCGGGCAGAGACCAGGGCGTGCACGGGTGCGTCGGGAACCGGGACGGACGCGCCGCTCCACTCCGCCAGCAGCGTCTGCCGCTCCGCCCCGCGCAGCAGCCCGGGAAGGGCGTGGAGGGGGCGGTCCGGATCCGCCACCGCCGCGCCGAGGAGGTCGACGAGGTGCTCCGACATCCGGCGGACGGTCGCCTCGTCAAACAGCTCCGTGGCGTACTCCATCCCGCCGAACAGCCCGTCGTCCGCCGGCGTGAAGCCGATCGTCAGATCGAACTTGGAGGTGCCGGTCCCCGAGTCAGGCTGGACGGCGACGGCATCCCCCATCCGCCACTCCTGGCCATGCGGACGCTCTTCCACCGTGAACGCGACCTGGAATACGGGGTGGCGGCCCAAGGACCTCTCCACCCCCAGTTCATCCACCAGGCGTTCAAACGGAAGATCCTGGTGCGCGTGGGCGTCCAGCGTCGTTTCGCGGACGCGGCGCACCAGTTCGCGAAAGGTCAGCTCCGGGGTGAGCGCCGTGCGGAGCGGGAGGGTGTTGACGAACATCCCGATCAGCCCCTCCGTTTCCGCCCGCGTACGTCCCGCCACCAGGGAGCCGACCGTGTGGTCCGTCTCCCCCGTGTACTTCCAGAGCAGCAGGTGCAGCGCGGCCAGCAGGGGCATGAAGAGGGTTACCTCTTCGCTTCGCGCCAGCGCGCGGACGGCGGCCGCGGCCCCGGCGGGGACGGCGAACCCCAGGCTGCCGCCGCCGAACCCGGACACCGCGGGGCGCGGGCGGTCCGTGGGCAGCTCCAGCGAGGGAGCGCCGGCCAGCCGTTCGCGCCAGAAGGCGAGCTGTTCTTCCAGCCGGTCGCCGGAAAGGTACGTCCGCTGCCACTCCGCATAGTCCGCGTACTGCACGGCCAGGGCGGGAAGTGTGGCGCGCACCCCGCGCAGCCGGGCCTCGTAAAAGGCGCCCAATTCGCGATGGAAGACGCCCATGGACCAGCCGTCCGCCACCGAGTGGTGCACGTCCATCAGCAGCGTCCACCGGGCCGCCCCGTGGCGGACCAGGTGCGCCCGGAAGAGCGGCCCCGTGGCGAAGTCGAACGGCGCCACCGCCGCCTCGCCCGCCATCCGCTCCACTTCGCGGTCCGCGCGTTCCTCCGGAAGGGCGGACAGGTCCGTCACCGGCAGATCGAAGCCGGAGGGCGGGGCAATGACCTGCACCGCGCCCCCGTCGCGCTCCGCCAGCGTAGTGCGCAGCGGCTCGTGCCGGGCGACCAGATCCTCGAGCGCGCCGCGCAACGCCTCGGGGTCCACGGCCCCCCGCAGCTGAAGGCGGATGGGGATGTTGTAGAGGGCCGACCCCGGAAGAAGCCGCTCCAGGAACCAGATGCGCTCCTGCGCAAAGGAGAGGGGGGCCGTGCCGCCGCGCAGCCTGCGCTCCAGCGGCGTTCCGTCCTGCGCCGCCCGGGACGCCGCATCCACCCGCTGCGCCAGCTCTTCCACCGTGGGCGCCTCGAACACGGCGCGAAGGGGGAGTTCCACGTCCAGTTCTCGCCGGATGCGCGACACCACCTGCGTCACCATCAGCGAGTGCCCGCCCAGGGCGAAGAAGCTGGCGTGCACGCTCACGGAGGGCACGCCCAGCACCTCGCACCAGATCGCGGCGACCGCGCGCTCCGTGGCCGTGCGGGGTGCCTGCCATCCTTCTTCCGCCACCGCGTAGCCGGCCGGATCGGGTAGCGCGCCGCGGTCCACCTTGCCGTTTGCCGTCAGCGGCAGGCGCTCCAGCACCACGAAGGCGGAGGGGACCATGTACTCCGGGAGCCGGGCGGATAGCGCGTCGCGCATCGACTGCGGCGAGGGCGCGCCCCCCTCCGCTCCCGCCACGTACGCGACCAGGCGGCGGTCGCCGGGAACGGGCTCGCGGACCACAACGGACGCCTGCGCCACGCCGGGGACCGCGGCCAGCGCCGCCTCCACCTCGCCGGGTTCGATCCGGAAGCCGCGGATCTTGACCTGCAGGTCCACCCGGCCCAGGAACTCCAGTTCGCCACGCTCGTTCCACCGCGCGCGGTCTCCCGTGCGGTACAGGCGGCCGCCCGCGGCGCCGAACGGATCAGGAACGAAGGCGGCCGCGGTCAGCGCCGCGCGCCCCAGGTAGCCGCGCGCCAGCCCGGGCCCGCCCAGCAGCAGCTCGCCGGGCACGCCGGCCGGAACCGGCCGGCCCCGCTCATCCACCACGTACGCGGTGGTGTTGGCGATGGGACGGCCGATGGGCACCGCCGGCCCGGGATCGCCGGTGATGGGGTGAGTGACGGCAAAGGTGGTGCACTCGGTGGGGCCGTAGCCGTTCCTCAGCCGCACGCTTCCCGTCGCGGCCAGAACGCGGCGGACGGCGCCCGGATCCACCGCGTCTCCCCCCACGATCAGGTGGCGCAGCGGGGCAAAGGCGTCGGGGCGCTCCGCCGCCACCTGCGTGAACAGCGCGCTGGTCAGAAAGGCGGCGGTGATGCGCCCGGCCCGCAGCGCCTCGGCCAGCCCGTCGGCGGAAAGGGCCGCGTCGCGCCCGATCCCCACCAGGGTGCCGCCGTTGAGCAGCGCGCCCCACAGCTCAAAGTGCAGCGCGTCGAACGAGGCGTTGCTGAGCTGGGCGAAGCGCTCCGCGGCGCTGAAGGGAAAGAAGTCCGTGCCGCGGACCAGGCGGACGATGCCGCGGTGCGGAGTGCCGATTCCCTTGGGCGTCCCCGTGGAGCCCGAGGTGTAGACCACAAAGGCCAGCGCGTCGGGGTCGGAAACGGTGTCCAGCGGCGCCGCCGGGACGGCCTCCGCTGCGGCTTCCCGCAGGGACACCACGGCCCCGCCGAACCCTTCCAGGCCGGCGGGCACGTCGTCGCCCACGACAAGGGCGGCCGCGCCGCAGTCCGCCAGCATCCACGCCAGCCGCTCCGGGGGATGCGAAAGATCGAGCGGAACGCAGACGCCGCCGGCCTTGAGCACCGCGAGCAGGGCCACGAAGAGCGGGGCGGAGCGCTCCACCGCCACGCCCACGCGGCTTTCCGGCCCCACGCCCGCCGCCGCGAGGCGCCGGGCAAAGGCATTGGCGCGCGCGTCCAGTTCGGAATACGTCAGCACCGCGCCGTCGAACTCGAGCGCGGGCGCATCGGGTGTTTCCGCCGCCTGTGTCGCGAACAGAGCGTGGATCGTACTCGCGTCCGGATACTCGCGCGCCGTCTGCCCGCCGCGCGCCAGAAGCCCGTCCGCTTCGCCCGGCGCCATCAGCGGCACTTCGCCCACCAGGCGGGAGGGATCGTCCGCGATCCCTTCCAGCGCGGCGCACACGTGGTCCACCAGAATTCGCGCGGCGTCCGGGGAGAACCGGCGCAGGTCGTAGTTCAGCCGCAGCTCCAGCGAGGGCGCGGGGACGACCACCAGGGTGAGCGGAAAGTTGGAACGCTCCACCACCGGCAGGCCGGAAACGCGCAGGGTCGCCGCGGCGGATTCGTCCGCGGTGGCCGAGGGCGCGTTCTCGAACACCACCAGGCTGCCAAAGAGCGGGCGCTCGCGCGGAACGCCGCTCCACCCCTGCACGTCCGCCAGCTGCACGTGCTCGTGCTGCCGCGCCTCCGCCTGCCGCCGCTGCAGCGCCTGCAGCCACGCGGACACCGTCTCGCGCGCCGGAACGGCCACGCGCATGGGGAGCGTGTTGATGAACAGCCCCACCATCCGCTCCACCCCGGGCAGCTCGGCCGGCCGGCCGGACACCGTCGTCCCGAACACGACATCGTCCGTCCCCGCGTGGCGGGCCAGCACCAGCGCCCACGCGCCCTGCACGAGCGCGT
The DNA here is from genome assembly GCF_014202995.1 of Longimicrobium terrae. Lineage (NCBI taxonomy): Bacteria > Pseudomonadati > Gemmatimonadota > Longimicrobiia > Longimicrobiales > Longimicrobiaceae > Longimicrobium > Longimicrobium terrae. The sequence goes on along the minus strand of NZ_JACHIA010000013.1, from coordinate 72,686 downwards.
TGACGGTGAGTGCGTGCTCGCGCGCCACCGCGAACAGGCGGCCGGTGCGCGCCTCGTCCAGCCGCGCGCGCACGGCGCCGTGCTCTTCGGCCACGTCGCCGCCGCCGAGGTCGAGCGGGAGCGGTGTGGCGGCCGCGAAGCCGGCCAGGGCGGCGCGCCAGTACGCTTCCGCGGCGCCCGCGTCCTGCCCCCGCAGCCAGCCGATGTAGTCGCGGTAGCGCGGCGCGGGGGGAAGGCGCAGCGGCTCGCCCGTGGCCTCGGCGTGGTACAGGGCGAACCAGTCGCCCAGTACGATTCCCGCCGCCCACGCGTCAATGAGGATGTGGTGAAAGGTGAAGACGACCACCCGCGCATCCGGGCGCACCCGCAGGAACGCGAGGCGGACGAGCGGCGCGGCCTTGAGGTCGAACCCGCGCCGCCGGTCCTCCGCCAGAAACGCGTCCAGCCGGGCCTTCCACTCGTCTTCCGACACCGCATCCGTCCAGTCGCGCCGCTCGGCCGCGACCTCTGCCTGGCGGAAAACGACCTGCAGCGGGTGCGGAACGCCTTCCCACACGAAGCCGGTGCGCAGCGCCGGGTGGCGCTGCACCACCTGGCCGAGCGCGCGATGGAACGCGTCCTCGTCCAGTTCGCCCTCCACAAGCAGCGGCCACTGCTCCACGTACGCCCCGCCCTCCGGGGCGTACAGCGCGTGGAACAGCATGCCGTGCTGAAGCGGCGACAGCGGGTACAGGTCTTCGAAGTGGTTCCGGCTCATCGTTCTTGATTCCGGCCGCATGCGGCTGGAAAAGGTTCTTGTTCGATGGGGAGCAGTCGTGGTGGATGACCCGAACCGCGCGTCCCGTTCTGTCCAATCCGGCGATTATCGTCCGCAACCGTCCGTGCCGCCGGCGTGGGCGGCGGCCCTGCCCCGTAGAATCCGGCTATGCCGCCGCGCGATCCGCCCCGGCCCCCGGGCGGATCGCGATCATCCGGTTTCCGTCACCCGCCGAGCTGCGCCATCAGCGCGTCCAGCCCGCCCTGGTCCAGCCCGGCGAGGTCGAAGTCGGAGGGCGTGAAGCCGCCTGCCTGCGGGTCGCGGCAGTGCGCGATCAGCGTCCGCAGCGCGTCCAGGTAGCCGGCGGCCAGGCGCTCCACCGTTTCCGGCCGGTGCACGCCCGGCGCAAAGGCCCAGGTCACGTGCAGCCTCCCCTCCGCCACCAGCGCGTCCACCCCGATCAGGTGCGAGCGCGCGCCCGCCGGCCCGCGGGTGGGGCCCACGTCCGCGTGCAGCTGCGTAAAGAGAGATTCGCCCGCGGCGCCGCCGTCCATCTGCCCCAGGTAGTTGAAGCTCACCTCGGGCGCGGGGATGGCGGCAAGGGTGCGGCGCGTCTCCTCGTCCGCCATCCAGCGCAGCAGGCCGTAGCCCAGGCCGCGCGAAGGAACGGCGCGCAGCTGCTCCTTGACCGACTTGAGCGTGTCGCCGGGATCACCCGTGGCGGGAAGCGCAAGGCGGACCGGGTAGATGGCGGTGAACCACCCGGCCGTGCGCGACAGGTCCACCCCCTCGAACAGGTCCTCGCGGCCGTGGCCCTCCAGGTCGATGCGCAGGTCTCCGGCACCCGTCCACGCGTGAAACGCCATCGCCAGCGCGGCCAGCAGCGCGTCGTTGATCTGCGTTCCGTACACGGGGGGCACCTCCTGCAGCAGCGCGCGCGTCTGCTCCTCGTCCAGCTGCACGGTGATGCGCTCCGCGGCGGCTTCCGTGTTTTTGCCCTCGCCGTCCCGCGGCAGCGCGGACGCCCCGCCCTGCGAGGTCCAGAACGGGAGTTCGTCCCCGGCGGCGGCGGAACGGGCATGCGCTTCCAGCGTTTCCGCCCACTGGCGGAAAGAGGTGGTCTTGGCGGGAAGGCGGACCTCCGCCCCGCGGGCGATCTGGCGGTAGGCCGACTCCAGATCCGCCATCAGCAGCCCCAGGGAGATGGCGTCCACCACCAGGTGGTGGGCAATCATCAGGAGCCGCGACGCGCGCCCGGCGCCCAGGTCCAGCAGGGCGAAGCGCACCAGCGGCCCGTCCGCCAGGTCCAGCGACGTCTGCAGCGCGGAGGCGCGGGCGGCCACTTCGTCGTCCACGCGATCCGCGGGAACGGCGCTCAGGTCGATGCGCTCAAAGGGGAGCGGACCATCCACCCCCGCGTTTTCCGCCGTCCAGCCCTGCTCGCCGCGGCGGAAACGGAGGCGCAGCGCGTCGTGGTGCGCCATCACCGCGGCCACCGCGGCCTGCACGTCCTCCGCGCGCGACACATCGCGCATCTCCAGCAGCAGCGCGAGGTTGAAGTGCGCGGGGTCCGGCAGCTCCTGCCCCAGGAACCAGCGCTGCACCGGGGTCAGCGGAAGGGGTCCCGCCACCACGTCCTGCTCCGCCAGGGGCTCCTGCGCCGCCGCGGCCACGGCGGCCAGCTCCGCCACCGTCTGGTGGATGAACATCTGCCGGGGCGTCACGCGAACGCCGCGCTGCGCCGCCCGCGCGATGATCTGGATGGAAAGGATGCTGTCGCCGCCGAGCGCGAAGAAGTTGTCGTGAATGCCCACGTGCTCCAGCCGCAGCACCTCTGCCCACAGCTCGCACAGCACGCGCTCCGCCTCGTCACGCGGCGCGTCCACGCCGCCCGCAGCGGCGGCGGTAGCGGCCCGCTCCGTCCGCACGGTGTCGGCATCGGGAAGGCGCTTGCGGTCCACCTTGCCGTTCGGCGTCAGCGGAAGCGCATCCAGCGCCACGAAGACGGAGGGGACCATGTAGTCCGGCAGCCGCGTCCGCAGGAACGTGCGGAAATCGGCGGCCTCCAGCGTGTCTCCATCCTCTCCCGCCACGTACGCCACCAGCCGGCGCTCGCCGCCCGGCTGGCGCGGCGCATGGACGAACGCCTCGCGGACGAGTTCGTGCGCCCGCAGCGCCGCTTCCACCTCGCCCGGCTCGATGCGGAATCCGCGCACCTTCACCTGGTCGTCCTCGCGCCCCATGAACTCCAGGGTGCCGTTCTCCAGCCAGCGCACGCGGTCGCCGGTGCGGTACATCCGCGATCCGTCCGCGGCGAACGGATCGACGGCGAAGCGCTCCGCGGTCAGCTCCGGGCGCCCCACGTATCCCGCCGCGACGCCTTCCCCGGCGACGTACAGTTCGCCGGGAACGCCGATCCCGCACAGCAGGCCGTGCGCGTCCAGCACGTACGCGCGCGTGGCGGCAATCGGGCGGCCGATGGGGACGGTGGCCGCGTCGTCATCCACCGCGGTGACGTGATGGGCGGTGGCGTATACCGTGTCCTCGGAGGGACCGTACATGTGCAGCAGCCGGCCCGGCGCGCCGCCGCGCAGGCAGATGCGCACCGCGTCCGCGTCCACCTGCTCGCCGCCGAAGAGCACGGCCGCCAGCGGCGCGAAGATCTCCGGCATCTGCCGGACGTGGCGGTTGAAGAGCTGCGTGGTGATGAAGGCGTGCGTGATCCCGCGCTGGCGGAGGGCGGATGCGTACGCCGCCGTATCCAGCAACACGTCGCGGTCCACCCCCACCGAGCAGGCGCCGTTCACCAGCGGCGCCCACACCTCGAAGATGGACGCATCGAACGACAGGTTCGCCGACTGGGCGACGCGGTCCGTGGCGCCGAGGGTGACGTAATCCGGCTGGTGGACGGTGCGCACCACGCCGCGGTGCGTGAGCCGCACCCCCTTGGGGCGCCCGGTGCTTCCGGAGGTGTAGATGATGTACGCCTCCGCATCCGGCCCGGGGGCGGCGGGAAGCGGGATGTCATCTCCCGCCGCGAACGCGACCGCATCGGTCACGTCCACCGTGGCGGTGCCCCGCGCGGCAAAGGCGGCAAGCGGGTCTCCGGTGCCCAGCACCAGACGGACGCCGGAATCCTCCACCATGAAGGCCAGGCGGTCCGTGGGGTACTCGGGATCCAGCGGCACCACCGACGCGCCCGCCTTCAGGATTCCACCCAGGACCGCCACCATCCGCGCCGACTGCCCGGTCAGCAGTCCCACGCGGTCGCCGGAGCGGACGCCCATCCCCGCGAGCCCGCGGGCGATGCCGTCCATCTGCGCGCGCAGGTCGGCATAGGTGAGGCGCGCATCCGCGTACTCCACCGCGGGGGCGTGGGGCGCCGCGTCCGCCCGTTCATCCAGCAGCGCGACCACGGTGGCGGCTTGCGAAGTGGATTCCGGGCCGGTGCCCCAGGCCAGCAGCTGCCGGCGCTCCTCATCCGACGTGATCGGCAGTGTCGCGATCGGTGCGTCCGGGCGGTCGCAGGCCGACTCCAGCAGCACACGCACGTGGTCCAGCATCCGCGCCATCGTGGCGGGATCCCACAGGTCCGACGAGTACTCCACCATGTTGGCCAGCTGGCCGTTCATCTCCAGCGTGGCGAAGGTCTGGTCGAACTTGGTGGCGTGCGTATCCACGAGGGAAACGCCGGTTTCCTGGAACAGCGCGCGGATGTTCAGCCCGCTGCCGACCTCGCTGTGCTCCTTGTGATGCAGGTTCCTGACGAACGTGTGATGAAAGTACATGACCTGGAACAGCGGATTCCGCGACGGGTCGCGCTCCGAGGTCACCGCGTCCACGATGCGGTCGAACGGCAGGTCCTGGTGCGCGTCGCCGTCCAGCACCGCCGTGCGCACCTGCGCCGCCAGGTCGAGAAAGGACATTTCCGGACGCAGACGCACCCGGATGGGCGCGGAGTTCACGAAAAATCCCACCACCGGCTCCGTTTCGGCCCGGTTGCGGTTGCCCAGCAGGGTGCCCACCACGATGTCGTCCTGGCCGCTGTACCGGTGCAGCATCAGGTAGTAGCCCGTCATGATCAGCATGTTCATGGACGAGCCGGTGCGCACGCCCAGCTCCCGCAGCCGGTCGGTGAGCGCCGCGTTCCACACGAAGCGGTGGATGGCGCCGCGGTGCGTCTGCACGGGGGGGCGCGGCCGGTCCGACGGCAGCTCCAGCGTGGGGGCGCCCTCCATGTGGCCGCGCCAGTAGTCCACCTGCCGCTGCAGCGTATCTCCCGTCAGGTACTCGCGCTGCCACGCCGAATAGTCCGCGTACTGGATCTCCAGCTCGGGAAGCGGCGAGGGGAGCCCCTGCACGAACGCACCGTACAGTTCGTCCAGTTCGCGGGTGATGATGGGCATGCTCCACCCGTCGGTGACGATGTGGTGCACCACGATCACCAGCGCGTAGTCCGCGTCCGAAACGCGCAGCAGCTTGGCGCGCATCAGCGGGCCGGCGGCCAGGTCAAAGGTGCGGCCGCCCTCTTCGCTCACCCGCTGGCGGATTACGTCTTCCTGCGCCGCCTCGCCGTTGGGGCCGCGCATCTCTTCGATCTCGACCGAGATGGGATACGCCGGCTGCACGATCTGCTTGGGCTGGCCGTCCACGAGGCGGAAAACGGTACGCAGCCCCTCATGCCGCCGCACGATTTCCGTCAGCGTGCGCTCCAGGACGGCCACGTCCAGCCGCGCGGAAACCAGCGACGCGATGGGGATGTTGTAGAACGGATTGCCGGGCTCGAGCTGGTCGAGGTACCACAGCCGTTCCTGCGCCCACGACATGGGATGCACGGGCCCGCCGCCCCGGCGCGTGATGGCGCCGCGGGAGTTGGCGGGCTTCACCTGTCCGGCCAGCCGCCTCTGAAGAAGCAGGCGCTGGGCTTCGGAAAGGCGGTCGCTGGGGCGCGCGGAAGTCTGGTTGCTCATTCCCTGAATCTGATGTCGCGTCGGTGCCGTCCGCTCTTCCGGAAGGTGCCGGAAGACGTGTCTGCCTGTCTGAAAACGAGTGCGGCGCTCTCGTCCGATCTCTCACCCGCGTGGCGGATTCCGTGTGACGCCGTCCGCCCGCCATCCACCCCGGCCTCCCCGGAGGAGAGGCCGGCGCGGGGCGCGCACTCACGCACCCCGCACTCACGCACTCACGCACTTCCCGTCAGGCGCTTCCCGCCAGCGCCAAGGCTTCCTCGTCCGACATCCCTTCGATTTCCGCCACCAGCGCGTCTTCCACCAGGGCGGCGAAGCGCGCGATGGTCGGCGCCTCGAAGATGGTCTTGAGCGGCAGTTCCAGCCCCAGCGTGTCGCGGCAGCGGGAGATGATCTGCGTGGCCAGAAGCGAGTGCCCGCCCAGCGCAAAGAAGTCGTCGTGCACGCCGATGGGCGAAATCCCGAGCAGTTCCTCCCACATCTCGGCGATGGTCTGCTCCACCACGTTCCCCGGCGCGTGGTACTCCGTCGCCAGCTGCGGCCGCGCGTACGATCCACCCGACGCGGGACCGCCCCTGGGTGCGCGGGCTGCCTCTTCCAGCCGCCGCGCGGGATCTCCGGTGGCGATCAGAACGTTCGGCTCGCCCGCAACCGTCAGCAGGTGCTCAAACGCCGTCGCCGCCTCGTGCGCGTGGATGCCGTAGTCCGCGGAGCCCTCGACGGACCACTTGTCCCACCCGGCGGATGTCCACGGGGTGGCGGCTTCGGCCTGCCCAGCGGCAAAGGCATCCACCGCCGCGTTGGCCGCCGAGGCATCCACCACGCCCACGCCGCCCAGGACGGGGGCCATCGACGATTCCACGACCACGAAGTCCAGCACGCGGTCGCCGATCGCCTGCGCCACCGTCCTCAGCTCGGCGGAAAGAAAGCCCATCCGGGTTTCCCACGCGGCCACGCGCATCTCCGAAACCGCCACCGGGTCCGCCGAGTCGTATCCGAACGGCGCGAACACGATTCCGTGCAGCGTTCCGAATTGCTCCTCAATATGGCGGAAAGCGGTGTGCAGGTGGTCCAGTTCCGAGGGGATCGCCTGAATTGGGACAATGTTGCCACCGTCTGCTTCCAGACGGCGGATCAGTTCGATCTGCCCGCGGGTGGGATCCTCGGGAAGACGGGCCGCCACCATGGCGTCCCAGCCGCCGCGGTGGGGAAGAACCGGGTCGATGACGGCGATCCGTGCGCCGTGCACGCGCACCAGGTGCTCGGCCAGCATGCCGTTGCGCCCGCGCAGCCCGCCGATGAACAGGTAGGCCCCTCCGGAGCGGACCGGCGACACCTCGGTCATTCCGGAACGGATGGATTCGTAGGCGCGCGCCCAGCGGTGGCGGCCCCGGAGTGCCACCAGGCGCTCCGTTCCCGCCAGCGCCTCCGCCGCGACGCGCCGGCCGAGGGCCCGCCCGTCCGATTCGGATTCCGCCGCGGCGTGGTCAACGTCCACGATGCGGACGGTGACGGCCGGATACTCGCCCGGCACCGCGGCCAGGCCGCCGAGCAGGGCGGCGCGCGCGGGATCCACGCGGTCACCGGACGCGACCTCCGCCGCGCCGGAGGTCACCGCCACGAACGCCGTTTCCGCCCCGCGGCCGAACGCGTCGGCCACCGCCAGGGCGCCCACCAGCCCGCGGTCCGCGCCGTCTCCCGCCAGCGGCCACAGGTACAACACGGTGCGCGGGGCCGCGTCTGTCCCCATCGCGTCGGCCAGGTGGCGCAGGTCCTCGCGCGAGGCGGGACGGAGCGTGTAGCCGTCCTCCGCCGGCGCGAACGCCGCGCCGGGGCGCACGACCGTCACCGTCCGCCCGTGCGCCCGCAGCCCGGCCAGGACGCCCGCGGACACCGCGTCGCCGTCGGCGAACAGCAGCACCGTTTCCGCCGTGGACGACACGGCGGGACGCGGCGCGGCGGTGCGGCGCCACGAGGGGACGTACAGCCACTCCGCCGGGTTCGGCCGGCGTCCGGAAACGGTGCGCTCCTCCTCCTGCTCGTCCGCGCGCAGCGGGTCGATGAAGTAGCGTTCGCGCTCCCACGGATAGGTGGGGAGCGGAATGCGGCGCAGGCGCTCGCCGTCGTGAAAGGCGGCCCAGTCTGGCGTCAGCCCGGCCAGCCACAGCCGTCCGAGCGCGCCCAGCAGAAAGCCCTCGTCCGCCGTGCGGTCGTACGGATAGCGCAGGGTGGGAATGACGGCGACGCCGCCGCTGTCCGCGCGCTGGCGCACAAAGGTAGACAGCGTCTGCCCCGGGCCCACCTCCACCAGCACCCTTCCCGCCCCGCGCAGCACTTCGCCCATCCCGCGGTCAAAGCGCACCGGCTCGCGCGTGTGGCGGGCCCAGTAGCCCGCGTCCGTGGCCTCCGCGTCGGTGATCCACGTTCCCGTGACGTTGCTGGCCATGGGAATGCGCGGGCGGCGCAGGCGGAATCCCGCCACCAGCCGCTGCACCGGCTCCACCGCCGCGTCCATCATCGGCGAGTGAAAGGCGTGCGTCGCGGCGAGCGGACGGGCCGCGTGCCCCGCCCTTTCCAGCCGCGCGCGGACCGCTTCCACCCCCGCCGCCGTCCCCGCGACCACGCAGAGCGCCGGCGCGTTCACCGTCGCCACGGTGACGCCATCGGAAAGGAAGGGCGCAACCGCCTCCGGCGAGAGCGGCACGGCCAGCATGGCGCCGCCCGGCAGGTCCGCGATCAGCCGCGCGCGCCGCGCGACGAGCGCCAAGGCGTCTTCCAAGGTGAAGATCCCCGCGATGCAGGCCGCCGCGTACTCGCCCAGCGAGTGGCCGATCACGGCTTCGGGAACGATTCCCCACGCCATCAGCATGCGCGCGAGGGCGTACTCGATGACGAACACCGCCGGCTGCGCGAGTTCGGTGCGGTTCAGGCGTTCCGCCGCGGCATCGGGCTCGGCCTTTCCCGCCAGCATCGCGCGGAAGTCCAGCCCGCCCGCGGGGGACGCGGCCGGCTCGGATCCGGCGGGAAAGAGCACTTCGCGCAGGTCCAGCCCCAGGTGCGGCGCCAGCAGATCCGCGCAGCGGTCCACCTCCGCGCGAAACACCGGCTCCGCGTCGTACAGGCCGCGCGCCATTCCCGGGTACTGGTCGCCCACGCCGGGAAAGAGGAACGCGACGGAGCGGTGCCCGTCTTCCACCGCCGCCGTCAGCATCCGCTCCGGGTGGCGGGAAGCGAGCAGCTCCGCGGCGTCCTCCCCGTCGCGGACGACCAGCATCCGCCGGAAGGCGAACTCGCGACGTCCCGCCTGCAGCGTCCAGGCGGTGTCGGCAATGGACGTGGCCGGTGCGTCGCGCAGGTGCGCCGCCAGCCGCTCCGTCGCGGCATCCAGCGCCGAGGGCGTGCGGGCGGAAAGGACGAGCAGGTGCGTGTCGCGGCGGGACTGAGACGCCTCCGGCTCCGGCGCCTGCTCGATCACCACGTGCGCGTTGGTCCCGCCGATGCCGAAGCTGCTGACGCCCGCGCGGCGCGGCACCCCGTCCATCCCCCACGGCTCCAGCCGCCCGGAGACGTAGAACGGGCTGGACGCAAAGTCGATCTTGGCGCTCGGCGACTGAAAGTGTACGGTCGGCGGCACCTGGCCGTTCTCCACCGCCAGCACGGCCTTGATGAAGCCCGCGACCCCAGCGGCGGCGTCCAGGTGGCCCACGTTGGTCTTTACGCTCCCCACCGCGGCGAACTGGCGGCGCTCCGTCCAGCTGCGGAAGGCCTGCGTCAGCGCGCTGATCTCGATGGGGTCGCCCAGGTCGGTTCCGCTGCCGTGTCCTTCCACGAAGCGGATGGTTTCCGGATCCACATCGGACACCTCCAGCGCCTCGCGGATCACGGCGGCCTGCCCTTCCACCGACGGCGCGGTAAAGGCGACCTTGAGCGAACCGTCGTTGTTGATGGCGCTTCCCTTGATCACGGCGCGGATGGGGTCGCCGTCGCGAACCGCGTCATCCAGCCGCTTCAGCAGCACCGCGCCCACACCCGAGCCGACAAGCGTGCCGGCGGCTTCCGCGTCGAACGCGCGGCAGTGCCCGTCCGGCGAGCTGATCCCGCCCGGCGCGTACATGTAGCCGGTGGTGGCGGGAACCACGTTGGCGCCTCCCGCCAGCGCCAAGTCGCACTCGCCGTGCAGCAGCGACTGCGCGGCGGTGTGGATGGCGACCAGCGAGGTGGAGCAGCCGGTCTGCACGCTCACCGACGGGCCGCGCAGGTTCAGCTTGTACGAGGTGCGCGTGGCGACGAAGTCCTTGCCGCTCCCCACGAAGAGCTGAAATTCTCCCACGGTTGCCGCCAGCTCGCGGCGGGGGCGCACGTGGTGGTCGGTGTAGTGCGGCACCCCGGCCCCGGCGAACACGCCCACGTTTCCGGCCACGCGCGCGGGATCCTGGCCGCCGTTCTCCAGCGCCTCCCAGCAGCATTCCAGAAACAGGCGGTGCCCCGGCTCCAGCGTTTCGGCCTCGCGCGGGTTGTAGCCGAAAAAGGCGGCGTCAAAGCCCTCCACCACGTCGCGGCTCAGCGGCCCCCCGGCGGCGACCCAGTTGGGATTCGCCAGGTCGTCGGGGTGCGCGCCCGCGGCCAGCATCTCGTCGGGCGAAAAGGTGCGGATCGACTCCACGCCGTCGCGGAGGTTGCGCCAGAACGCATCCAGATCGTCCGCGCCGGGAAAGCGCCCGGACATGCCGATGACGGCCACTTCGGGCGCGCCGCCGGTCTCGTCCATGTCGTGTTCGGTATCAGCGTTCATGATGGTGCCCTTCCGGTTCGGTCGGTCGATCTATGGTCGATGGACGGGGCGCGACTGCACGCCCGCTGTCCCGATTGGTGTCTCCACCGGGGTGCGCGGATGACGCCGCGCCCCGTTCCCGTCACTGCCGATGGCGGCTACCGCCTGCCGCGCTGCAGCATCTGCCTGCGCGCGGAGCCGCGGCCCAGTCCGCCCTCCTTCTTGCCCCCGGCCTCCTCTTCACCATCCTCGTCCGCGGGTGCGGAGACGGCGCGGGCGGCGCGCGCGGCCGCTTCCAGACGCGCGGCAAAGGCGGAAACCGTGGGATACTGGAACAGGTCGATCAGCCCCACGTCCCGGCCCAGCGCCGTCTGCAGCCGCTCCTGCAGTTGCGCCAGCAGCAGCGAGTGCCCGCCGATGTCAAAGAAGTTTTCGTTCACGCCCACGCTCTGGCGGCCCAGCAGCTCCATCCACACCGCGGCGATGCGGCCTTCCAGCTCCCCCTGCGGCGCGGCCCGGGGGCCGGCGTCGTCCGTGGCGGGAAGCGGGAGCGCGGCGCGGTCCACCTTGCCGTTGGCCGTCATGGGGAAGGCGTCCAGCACCACGAACGCGCTGGGCACCATGTAGTCGGGAAGTGCGCGCTTCAGCTGTTCGCGCAGCACGGTGGCGGAGGGGGCCGCCCCTTCCTCGGCGGGGAGCAGGTAGGCCACCAGGCGCTGGTCGCCGGGACGGTCTTCGCGCAGGATCACCAGCGCGTCGCGCACCCCGGGAACGCCCACGATCCGCGACGCGATCTCCCCCGGCTCCACGCGGAACCCGCGCACCTTCACCTGCTCGTCGATGCGGCCCAGGAACTCCAGTTCGCCGTCCGCGCGCCAGCGCGCACGGTCGCCGGTGCGGTACAGGCGGGAACCGGGCGTTCCAAAGACGTCGGGAACGAACCGCTCCGCCGTCTGCCCGGCGCGGTGCAGGTATCCCCGCGCCACCCCCACCCCGCCGATGCACAGCTCGCCGGGCACGCCCACCGGCGCGGGCTCACCCGTGGTGTCAACTACGTAGATGCGCACGTTGCGGATGGGCCGGCCGATGGAGGGCGTGCGCCCGTCCGGAAGGCAGACTCCGCACGCCGGTCCCACCGTGCTTTCCGTGGGCCCGTAGGCATTGATGAAGCGGCGGCCCGTGCCCCAGCGCTCCACCGTGGCCGCGCTGACCGCCTCGCCCGCGCTCACCAGCGTCTGCAGCTGGGGCAGGTCCTCCGGCGCGAGGACGGCGAGCACGCTGGGCGGAAGGGTTACGTGCGTGACCCCTTCGGCGCGCATCGTCGCCGCCAGCGCCGCGCCGGGCAGAAGCGCCTCGCGCGTCGCCAGCACCAGCGTCGCCCCGCTCAGCAGCGTCGTGAAAAGCTCGGATACGGCGGCGTCAAAGGAGAACGACGCGAACTGCAGCAGGCGGCTTTCCCCGTCGATGCGGAACTGGCCGATCTGCTCCAGCGCCAGGTTGGGCACGCCGCGGTGCGTCACCAGCACGCCCTTGGGGAGGCCGGTGGAGCCGGAAGTGTAGATGACGTACGCCAGGTTTTCCGCGTCCACCGCCACGCGCGGATCGTCCACCGGGCGCGCGGCGATGGCCTCCGCCTCCGCCTGGAGGTCCAGCACGTCCGCGATCATCCCGCCGGGCAGCCCGGCCGGCACCCCGGCGGGGGCCACGACGGTCTGCACCCCCGCGTCCGCCAGCATGTAGCGCAGGCGCTCCGCGGGGTAGGCGGGGTCCAGCGGCACGTACGCGCCGCCGGCCTTGAGAATGCCGAGGATGGCCACCACCGTTTCGGCCGCACGGTCGGCAAAGACGCCGACGCGCGTTTCCGGCCGCACGCCGCGCGCAACCAGGTGCGCGGCGAGGCGGTTGGACTGCTCATCCAGGGCGCGATAGGTGAGGCTCCGCGCCGCGCCGCGCAGCGCCTCGGCGTCCGGCGTCCGCGCCGCCTGGGCGGAGAAGAGTTCGTGCACGCGCGCGTCGGGAAGCGGGCGGTCGGTTCCCGCCCACTCGCGCAGCACGCGCTCTCGCTCGTCTCCGCGCAGCAGCGCGGGAAGCTGGGAGACGGGAAGGTCCGGCGACGCGGCCAGCTCGCCCACCAGTGCGGCCAGGTGCTGCGCCATCCGCTCGATGGTGGCGGGATCGAACAGGTCCGCGGCGTATTCGAAGCCGCCGAACATCCCGTCCTCCCGCAGGGTGAAGCCGCAGGTGAGGTCGAACTTGGCCGTGCGCGTGTCTCCGCCCTCGGTGTCGGCTTCCGCGTGGCCCAGGCGCAGGCGCGTGGGCGCGGCGTTCCCCTCGTCCACCGTGAACGTCACCTGAAACAGCGGGTGCCGGCTCAGCGTGCGCTCCACCTTCAGTTCATCCACCAGCTTCTCGAACGGCACCTCCTGGTGCGCGTACGCATCCAGCGTCGTTTCGCGGACGCGGCCGATCAGTTCGCGATACGTGGGGTCGCCGGACAGGTCCGTGCGCATGGCCAGCGTGTTGACGAACAGGCCGATCAGCCCCTCCGACTCCGCCCGCGTGCGCCCGGCGATGGGCGCGCCCACCACCACGTCGTCCTGCCCGGCGTAGCGGGAAAGGAGCAGGGCGAACGCGGCCAGCAGCGTCTGGAACGGAGTGGCGTTCTCTTCCCGGGCGATGGACTGCACCGCCCGCATCACGCCGAGCGGCATGTCGAACGCCATCCACCCGCCGCGCAGGCTGGCGGTGGCGGGACGGGGACGGTCCGTGGGCAGCTCCAGCGGCGGCGCCCCGGCCAGAACCCGCCGCCAGTGCGCCAACTGCGCCTCCAGCCGCTCGCCCGCGAGCCAGCCGCGCTGCCACGCCGCGTAGTCCGCGTACTGCAGCGCCAATGGCGGCAGAGGATTGGATGCGCCGGCCAGACGCGCCTCGTAGAAGGCGGCCAGTTCGCGGTACAGCACCTCCATGCTCCACCCGTCGCTGACGATGTGGTGCATGTCCAGCGTCAGGCGGGACTCGTCCGGCGCGACGCGGAGGAGCGACGCGCGAAAGAGCGGGCCCGCCTGCAGGTCGAACGGCCGCACCGCCTCGGCCGCGGCGATCCGGTCCGCTTCGGCGCGCGCCTGGTCCGCCTGTAGATCGGTGAGGTCGATGACGGGAAGGGTGAATCCGCGGAACGGGTGCACCACCTGCGACGGCTGCCCCCCAAGCGAGGTGAACGTCGTGCGCAGCGGCTCGTGCCGGGCCACCAGGTCGGCCAGCGCGGCCTGCATCGCCGGGGCGTCCACCGCGCCGGAAAGGTGCAGGCGGAACGGCATGTTGTAGGCGGCGGACGGGAGCATGCGGTCGATGAACCACATGCGCTCCTGCGCGAACGACAGCGGAATCGCCCCGTCCCTGGGCACCGCTACCAGCGGCGGTCCGGCGGCCTCGGCGCGGCCCCGCGCGGCGTCCACCCGCTCCGCCAGGGCGCGCAGCGTGGGCGCCTCGAAGATGGCGCGAAGGGGCAGTTCCGCGCCCAGCCCGGCGCGGATGCGGCTCACCAGCTGTGTCGCCAGCAGGGAGTGCCCGCCCAGGTCGAAGAAGCCGTCCTCCGCTCCGATGCGGTCGATGCCCAGCAGCACGGACCAGAGCGCGGCCAGCGCGCGCTCCGTGTCCGTCGCGGGCTCGGCAAAGGCGCGGTCGTCCGCCAGTTCCGGCGTGGGGAGCGCGTTACGGTCCACCTTGCCGTTGGGGTTCAGCGGCAGCTCCGCCATGGGCACGAACGCGGCGGGAACCATGTAGTCCGGAAGCCGTTCGCGGACCGCGTCGCGCAGTTCCGCCAGTTCCGGCATTCCTCCATCGCGCGGGACCACGTAGGCGATGATGCGCTTTTCGCCGCGGCTGTCCGCGCGCGCCACCACGCATGCGTCCTCGATGGCGGGATGCGTCTGCAGCGCCGCCTCGATCTCCCCCGGCTCGATGCGGAAGCCGCGCACCTTGACCTGCGTGTCCAGCCGGCCCAGGAACTCCAGCGTCCCGTCCGGAAGCCAGCGCGCCAGGTCGCCGATGCGGTACATCCGCGCTCCCGGCGTGGCGTCAAACGGATTGGGGATGAACTTCTCCGCCGTCATCCCCGGCCGTTCCAGGTAGCCGGTGGCCAGCCCATCGCCGCCCGTGTACAGCTCGCCCACCACCCCGGTCGGGCAGGGGCGAAGGTGGCGGTCCAGGACGAACGTGGTCGTCCCCGCGATCGGCCGGCCGATGGGAATGCTGGTGCGCGACAGATCCTGTTCGCGCACGGTGTGGCAGGTAGTGTACGTCGTGTTTTCCGTCGGGCCGTAGCCGTCCACGATGCGGAGGGAGGGACAGGCTTCCTGAAGCCGCCGCACGTGGGCCACGGAAAGGATGTCGCCGCCGGAAAAGAACTGCCGCAGCCCCTGAAAGGCGTCCAGCGCCTCATCCGCCACCACGTGAAAGAGGCCGCTGGTCAGCCAGAGCGTCGTCACCCCGTGGCGGCGCACCACGTCGCGGATCTCCGCGGGCTCCGGAATGCGCGGCGGATACAGCACCAGGCGGCCGCCGTTCAGCAGCGGCGCCCAGATTTCCCACGTGGCCACGTCAAAGCTGACGGGAACGATCTGCAGAAACGTTTCGCCCGGGCCCAGGTCCGCGTAGTCCGCGCCACGAACGAGCCGGACGATGCCGCGGTGGGGGACGGCGACGCCCTTGGGGCGGCCGGTGCTGCCGGAGGTGTAGATGACGTACGCCATCGCCTCCGGGCCCAGGTCGATGTGCGGATCCGTGGCGGCTTCCGCGTCGATCATCGCACGGTTCGCGTCCACGTCGATCACGGGAACGCCGGCGGATTCCACCGAGCCGCGCGTCGCCGTGTCGGCGATCACGGCCTGCATCCGCGCGTCGCGGACCATGTACGCCAAGCGGTCCGCGGGGTAGAGCGGGTCCAGCGGCACGTAGGTGCAGCCCGCCTTGAGCGCGGCGAGCACGGCGATCACCATCGCGGGCCCGCGCTCCAGGCACACGCCCACGCGGGCGCCCGGCGCGGCGATCCCGCGCAGGTGGTTGGCCAGCCGGTTGGCGGACTCGTCCAGGGCGGCAAAGGTCAGGGTCCCGCCATCCCAGGCGAGCGCGACGGCCTCCGGAGTGTTCGCGGCCTGGCGCCTGAAGAGCGCATGCACCGGAATGGAACGCTCGGCGGTGGCGTATTCCGCGCCCTGGCTCCACCGGCGGACGGTGCGCAGTTCATCGTCTCCCGCCAGCGCGTGCGCGCTCAGCGGAGCATCCGGGTCCGCGGCGGCGGCGGTGAGCAGGCGGGCGTAGTGGTCCGCCATCCGCGCCGCCGTGGCGTCGTCCCACAGGTCGCGCGCAAACTCCAGCGACGCATGCAGATCGCCGCCGTCCTCGTACAGGTCCAGCATGAGGTCGAACTTGGCGCTGTGGTGCTCCGTGCCGCGAAAGGAGATGGACGCGCCGGGAAGGACGGGCGCCGCGCCGGGAGCGTTCTGCAGCGCGAACATCACCTGAAACAGCGGCGGATACGCGGTACTGCGCTCAATGCGCAGCTCGTCCACCAGCCGCTCGAACGGCAGGTCCTGGTGCGCGAACGCCTCCAGCGTGGTCTCGCGCACGCGGCCGAGCAGGTCGCGAAAGGTGGGATCTGCGCTCAGGTCGGTGCGCAGCGTGAGCGTGTTGACGAAGAAGCCGATCAGCCCCTCCGTTTCCGCCCGCGTGCGCCCGGCGATGGGCGTGCCCACCACCACGTCATCCTGGCGCGCGTAGCGGCCCAGCAGCGACTGGAAGGCGGCCAGCGCCGCCATGAAGAGCGTCGCGTTTTCCGCCGCGGCCAGTGTCTGCAACCGCGCGTTGACCTCCGCCGGGATCTGAAAGTCGATCCGCCCGCCGCGGTAGCTGGGCGACGCGGGACGCGGGCGGTCCGCCGGAAGCTCCAGCACGGCGGGAACGCCGCGCAGCTTTTCGCGCCAGAAGCGAACCTGCCGCTCCAGCGTTTCGCCGCGCAGCCATCCCCGCTGCCACACCGCGAAGTCCGCGTACTGAATGGGAAGTTCCGGCAGCTCCGCCGCGCGTCCCTCCACCGCGGCGGCGTACAGCGCCGCCATCTCACGGAAGAAGACATCCAGCGACCACCCGTCGCTCACGGCGTGGTGCATGTTGATCAGCAGCGTCCACTCCCCGCCGCCGCGGCGGAAGAGCGTCGCGCGTACCAGCGGGCCGGCCGCCAGGTCAAACGGCGCCCGCGCGTCTGCCGCCAGCCGCGCGTCAAGCTCCTCCTCGTCCGCCACCTCCACGACGTCCAGCGCAAAGGGCGACGGCGGGTGGATGCGCAGCGTGGGCCGGCCGTCGCGGACGGGGAGGACGGAACGCAGCGTCTCGTGCCGGGCGATCACGCCGTCGATGGCCATGCGCAGCGCGTCCGCATCCACGGAACCCGACAGGTCCAGCATCAGCGGCATGTTGTACGCGGCCGCCTCCGGCGCCATCTGCTCCAGGAACCACATCCGCTCCTGCGCAAAGGAGAGCGGCAGATCGCCCTCGCGCGGCGCCACGGGAATGGCGGATTCGGCGCCGCCCTGTCCGCGCGCGGCATCCACCCTTTCCGCCAGCCGGCGGATGGTGCTGGCCTCGAACACGGCGCGCAGCGGAAGCTCCGTTTCCAGCACCCGGCGAATGCGGCTGATGACGCGCGTGGCCAGAAGGGAGTGTCCGCCCAGCAGGAAGAAGTCGTCGTCAATGCCGATTCCCGACACCGACAGCACCTCGCCCCAGATGCCGGCGAGGGCGATCTGCGTTTCCGTCTCCGGCTCCGCGCCGGGCTCGTCCGCCGCGGCGGCCTCGGGCGCGGGAAGCACGCGGCGGTCGATCTTGCCGTTGGCGTTCAGCGGAAAGGCATCCAGCAGCACGAAGGCGCCGGGGACCATGTACTCCGGCATCCGTCCCCGCAGCGCGTCGCGCAGTTCCGCCGCGGACGGACGGTTGCCGTCACGCGCGACCACGTACGCCACCAGCCGGCGCTCGCCCGGCGTATCTTCTCGCGCCACCACCGCGCAGTCTTCGACGGCGGCCACCTCGCGCAACGCGGCCTCGATCTCGCCGGGCTCGATGCGGAAGCCGCGGATCTTTACCTGCGCGTCCACGCGGCCCAGGAACTCGATGTATCCGTCTTCCCGCCGGCGCACGCGGTCGCCGGTGCGGTACAGGCGCGACTCGGGCATGGCGGAAAAGGCGTCGGGGATGAACTTCTCCGCCGTCAGTCCCGGGCGCGCCAGGTAGCCGCGCGCCAGCCCCGCGCCGCCCAGCACCAGCTCGCCGGGAACGCCGATGGGAACCGGCGATCCGGACGCATCCACCACGTACGCCGTCGTGTTGGCGATGGGCCCGCCGATGGGAACGGTCGGCGCGTCGGCGCGCACGGCATCCACATGGCGCCACGTGGCGAACGTGGTGCTCTCCGTGGGCCCGTAGACGTGCAGAAGCCGCCGCGGGCCGCCCGCCTGCAGCACGGCGCGCACGGCCTGCGGATCGCTCGCCTCGCCGCCAAAGCAGAGGTGCGTCAGCCCGTTGAAGCCGTCCGGCGCCGTCCGCGCGACCTGGTTGAAGAGCGCGGTGGTCAGGAACGCGGCGGTGATCCCCCGCTCGCGCAGCGCATCCACCAGCGTCGCCGGGCTCAGGATCGTTTCGCGGTCGATGCCCACGACCGCCGCGCCGTTCAGCAGCGCGCCCCACAGCTCCCAGGTGATGGCGTCGAAGGACGCGTTGCTCATCTGCGCGACGCGGTCCTTTTCCGTCAGCTGCGCGAAGTCCGCCCCGCGCACCAGGCGGACGATGCCGCGGTGCGGAATGCCGATTCCCTTGGGCTCGCCCGTCGATCCGGAGGTGTAGACGACGTACGCCAGCGACTCCGGGCCGCCGAACGCGTCCGCACGGTTGCCGTCATCCGCCGAGGCGATCGCCTCCGCCTCGCCATCCACCGAAACGGTCGTTCCGCCAAAGCCGGCCAGCGCCTCGGGAAGGGCGTCGCGCACCACGAGCAGCGACACGCCCGCGTCGGCGGTCATGTAGGCCAGCCGCTCCGCGGGATAGGACGGGTCCAGCGGGACGTAGGCGCCGCCCGTCTTGGCGATGGAGAGAAGGGTGACGACCAGCTCCGGCCCGCGTTCCATCGACACGCCGATGCGCGACTCCGGCCCTGCGCCGCGGGCGGCCAGGTGCGCGGCGAGCCGGTTGGCGGCCGCGTTCAGTTCGGAATACGACAGCGTGCGCTCACCCCACTCCACCGCCGGCGCGTCCGGGGACGCCGCGGCCACCTGCTCGAACAGCCGGTGGACCGGCTCCGCCGGGATGGGGGTCGGCGCCGCGTTCCACCGGCGGACCACGGTGTCCGCCTCGTCCGCGCCCATCATCCCCAGGCGGGAAACGGGCGCGTCCGGCTCCGCCGCGGCGGCCGCCATCAGCTGCACCATGTGGTCGGCGATGCGCTCCAGCGTGGGCCGCTCAAACAGCTCCGTCGCCCAGTCCAGCAGCAGGTACAGCCCGCCGTCGTCCTCCTCGTACGTGTCCAGCGTCAGGTCGAACTTGGCGACCGGGTACTCCACCTGCGGCGCCTCGGCGTCCAGCCCGCCCATCCGCAGCTTTTCCGTCCCCGCGTTCTGCAGGGTCAGCATGGCCTGAAACACGGGGTTGCGCGACGGATCGCGCGGCAGCTTCAGCTCTTCGACGATCCGCTCGAACGGCAGGTCCTGGTGGCTGAACGCGCCCAGCACCGCCTCGCGCTCGCGCACCAGCAGCTGGCGGAACGTGGGATCGCCCGACATGTCGGTGCGCAACGCCAGCGTGTTGACAAAGAAGCCCACCAGCGGCTCGATCTCGCGGCGCGTACGGTTTGCGACAGGGGTGCCGATGACGACGTCGTCCTGCCCCGCGTGCCGGGCAAGCACGATTCGCCAGCAGGCGAGCAGAACGGGAAAGATGGTCGCCCCTTCGCCGCGGCCGATCTCACGCAGCCGGTTGGCGACAGTGGCGGGCACGTCGCGCGTCAGGCTTTCGCCCACGTGGCTCTGCGCGACGGGGCGCACGCGGTCCGTGGCCAGCTCCAGCGCGGGAGGCGCGCCGGCCAGCGAGCCGCGCCAGAAGTCCAGCTGCCGCTGCAGCGTTTCGCCGCGCAGGTGCTCGCGCTGCCACGCCGCGAAGTCCGCGTATTGGATCGCCAGCGGCGGCAGGGGATCGGGCCGGCCGGCCGCGAACGCCTCGTACAGCGCCGCCAGCTCCTTGCCGATGATGCCGCTGCTCCACCCGTCGCTGATGATGTGGTGCATCGACAGCATCAGCAGGTGGTCGCGCGGGCCGATGCGCGCGATTCCCATCCGCATCAGCGGGCCGTGCTCCAGGTCGTACGGCGCGTTGTTGCTTTCCTCCGAAAGGCGCAGGACCATGGCCTCGCGCTCATCGTCCGGCAGGCCGCTGATGTCGCGCATCAGCAGGGGCTCGGGGATGAACGGGTGAATCACCTGCACACCTTCGCCGTCACGCTCCGCGAAGGTGGTGCGCAGCGCCTCGTGGCGCGCCCGGAGACCGTTTACCGCCAGCTCCAGCGCACCCACGTTCAGCTCGCCGCGCAGGCGCACGTGGAACCCGGTGTTGTACGCCGCCGCGCCGGGCTCCATGCGCTCCAGCAGCCACAGGCGCTGCTGCGCGAACGAGAGAGGCGCCGTGCCGTCCGGGCGCGGGCGGGCCTGGATGGCGTTTCCCGCCGCCTCGGCCTTGGTGCGCGCGATGCGCAGCTCCAGCAGCTTCCGCTTTTCGGGCGAAAGGGTCGCCAGACGATCCATCAGGTCGCTCATCGGTCCACCACGCCTTCGGCTTCGAGCGCCAGCAGCGCCCGCGCCTCGTCATCGCTCAATTCGTCAAGCTCGGCCAGCAGCCGCGCCGTCACCTGTTCGTTTTCCTCGTCCACCGCCGCCGCCAGCCCCGCCACCGTCGGCGTCTGAAACACCCGGTGCAGCGGCATTTCCACCCCGAACATCTCGCGTACGCGGGAAACGAGAACCGTCGCCAGCAGCGAGTGCCCGCCCAGCTCGAAGAAGTCGTCGTCGGCGCCCACCGCGTCCACGCGCAGCAGCTCCGCCCACAGCGCGCACAGCAGGCTTTCCGTTTCCGTCACCGGCGCGCGGTACGCCCGTCCGCCCGCGGCGCGCGTCTGTGGCGGATCGGGAAGGGCGCGGCGGTCGGTCTTGCCGTTTTCCGTCTGCGGAAACTCATCCACCACCACCAGCGCGGCGGGGACCATGTATTCCGGCAGGTGGTCGCGCAGAAAGGCGCGCAGCGCGGGCACCAGCCGGCGGATGCGGGCGCCGCGGCGGGGATCGTTGCTCCACCCCGCCAGCGGGCGGTCCGCCACCGGCGCCGCGAACGCGGGCGCCCCCTCTCCCGCCACGCGCGGGATGAAGGCGGCGTCCATGCACCCGGGGTGCTCCGCGGAGGGACGCAGCTCCGTCCTCATCCCCCGCTCTTCGCCCAGCCGGTACAGCGCCTCGGGATCGGCGCCGCCCATCTCCTCATCCGCCAGCAGCGCGTCGATCGAAACGCCCGTCCCGGCGTGGGCCGCGGCATCCGCCAGCCGCACCTCGCCAATCACGCGCGTGTCGGGAATGGAGGACACGCGCAGCGCGGCGCCGGCCTTGAGCAGCGCGCGCAGGTGCTCCACCCGGTCCACCTCCGCGCCCCACGCCAGCTCGCGCGCGGGAACCGGAGCCCGATCCTTTCCGCCCACGTGCAGAATGACGTCGTAGCGGTGCGCGCTCAGTTCGTTGCGGTGCTCGCCGCGCTTCACCTTGACCTCCACGCGGCGGATGCGCGGCACGCGGGCGCGCAGCGCGGCAAAGAAGCGCGGGTCCAGAACCAGCTCTTCTTCCTCTTCCGCGCGGCGGATGAGGCGCGCGCGCAGCTCCGCCGCGGGTGCGTCCCCCGGCAGGTGCGCCGCCTCGGTCCCCGCGTGGAAAGCGGACAAAGTAGCCAGCGAGCGCACGTCGCCCACGAACACCGCGCCGCCGTCCGCCACGCGGTCCACCGCGCCCTCCAGCACCCGCGCCAGATACGCGGCGGACGGGAAGTACTGGATGACGGAGTTCAGGATGACGGTGTCGAACTCGCCCGGCCCGAAGCCGTGCAGGTCGTCCGCGGGACGCGCCATCAGCCGCACGGGTGGCAGGCGCAGCCCCGAGCGGGGAAGCGCGTCGTGCAGGTTGCGGATGGCGGTGGGAGACAGGTCGCACCCGGTGTACGACTGCGCGTGCGGCGCGACGCGGAACAGGAAGAGCCCCGACCCCACGCCCAGTTCCAGCACGCGGCGCGGCTTGAGCGCCAGGATGCGGTCCGCCGTGCGGTCCACCCATTCGCGCATCTGCGCGGCGGGGATCGGTGCGCCGGTGTAGCTGCTGTTCCACCCGACGATGTTGAAGGTGACGTCGTCCGCGGCCGAGCCGCCGTACATCCCCTCGAACACCGATTCCCACTGCGACACCTGCGCGTCCGCGGGATCGTCCGCATCCACGCTTCCCGCCACGGCCGCATCTTCCGGCTCCGGCGCGGGAACCACGTATCCCACCAGGCGGGGCTCCCCGCCGGCGTCCGCGCGCACGTCCACCGCGGCGTCGCTCACCTCGGGGTGCTGCGCCAGAACGGCCTCCACCTCCGCGGGCTCGATGCGGAAGCCGCGGATCTTGACCATGTCGTCCAGCCGGCCCAGAAAGTCCAGCGTGCCGTCCGCCAGCCATCGCACCCGGTCTCCCGTGCGGTACGCCCGCGCTCCGGCGATGTCGGAAAACGGGTCCGGGACGAAGCGCTCCGCCGTGGCGCCGGGACGGCCCAGGTAGCCGCGCGCCAGCTGCGCCCCGCCGATCCACAGCTCGCCGGGCACGCCGATGGGCGACGGCTCGCCGTGCGCGTCCAGCACGTACAGCCGCGTTCCCGGCACCGGGCGGCCGATGGGGACGGCGCCGGCGTACTCCACCCCGGCCGGCACCCGCTGCACGCAGCAGCCGACGGTCGCTTCCGTGGGACCGTACTCGTTGAACAGGACGGCGTCCGGCGCGTAGGCGCCCCAGAACGCGGCCACCTCGCCCTCCAGGCTTTCTCCGCCGATGACGAACGCACGCGGCGCCGCCGCTCCCGCTTCCGCCCCCAGCTGGTTGCGCAGGAGGGAAAGATGCGTCGGCGTCAACTTCACCAGCCCCAGCCCGGAATGCGCGCGCAGCGCCGCGGCGAGACCGTCCGGCCCCTCGGAATCCGCCACCAGAATGACGGGTTCCCCGCGCAGCAGTGGGAGCCAGAGCGAGCTGACCGTCAGGTCGAACGCCAGCGGCGAGTGCACCGGCGCGCCGCGCCCGCCCAGGTCGTACCACGCCGTCGCCCATCCCAGGTAGGCGGACAGCGAGCCGTGCGGCACCGCCACGCCCTTGGGTTCCCCGGTGGATCCGGAGGTGTAGATGACGTACGCCAGCGCGGCCTCATCCGTCTCCACCGTGACGGGAGAGGGATCGCCCTCCGCCCGCCAGAGCGCGCCGATGCTGGCCTGCGCGGCGCCGGTGTCCGGAAGGCGCTCCGCGATGTGGTCCTGCGCCAGGATCAGCGACACGTCCGCCTGCCGCGCCATGTAGCGCAGCCGCGCGGCGGGGTAGCGCGGGTCCAGCGGCACATACGCACCGCCAGCCTTGAGAATGCCCAGCAGGGCGGCGACGGTCTCCGGCGCGCGCTCCGCGAACACCCCCACGCGGCTTTCCGTCCCGATGCCGCGGGCCATGAGCGCGCGGGCGATGCGGTTGGCGCGTGCGTCCAGCTCGCCGAAGGTCACCCGCCGCCCACCCTGCTCCAGCGCGATCGCGTCCGGCGTCCGTGCCGCCGCCGCCTCAAAGGCGCGGTGCACGGGAAGGGACGAAACCGCCGCGCCGCCCCGCGTCCACGCCGCCGTCACCTTGGCCTTTTCCGCCGCGGGGAGGATGGGGATGCGGTGGATGGGAAGGGTGGGGTCGGCGATCGCCGCGTCCAGCACCTGCGCCAGCTGCGCCGCCATCCGCTCCACCGTGGAGCGGTCCCACAGGTCCGCCGCGAACTCCGCCTCGCCCGCCAGCCCGTCCGCATCCTCAACGAACTCCAGCGCCAGGTCGAACTTGCTGGTGGCGCTGCTCAGATTGTCCAGCCGCAGCTGCAGCCCGGCCATCTCCATGGGCGGCGTCGGCGCGTTCTGCAGCACCAGCGACACTTGGAACACGGGGGACCGGCTCAGGCTGCGCTCCGGCTGCAGCTCTTCCACGATCCGCTCGAACGGCAGGTCCTGGTGCGCGTAGGCGTCCAGCGTCGCCTCGCGCACGCGGCCGACGAGTTCGCGAAAGCCCGGCTCGCCGCGCAGGTCCGTCCGCAGCGCCATCGTGTTGACGAAGAAGCCGATCAGCCCCTCCAGCTCCCGCCGCACCCGGCCGGCGATGGGCGAGCCCACCACCACGTCGTCCTGCCCGGACCAGCGGTGCAGCAGCACGTTCAGCCCGGCCAGCAGCGTCATGTACAGCGTGGCGCCCTCCGCGCGGGCGAACGCGTGCAGCCGGTCGGTGAGCGCCGCGGGAATGCGGAAGCGCACCACGTCGCCGCGGTGCGACTGCACGGCGGGGCGCGCGCGGTCCGTGGGCAGCTCCAGTTGCGGCGGCGCGTCGCCCAGGCGCTCGCGCCAGTAGGCCAGCTGCGTTTCCAGCACCGCCTCCGTCAGCCAGCGGCGCTGCCACACGGCGTAGTCGGCGTACTGCACGGGAAGCGGCGGCAGCGACGGCGCGCGCCCGCGGGCCAGGTCGCCGTACAGCGCGCCGAGCTCGTGAAACAGCACGCCCAGCGACCATCCATCTCCCGCCACGTGGTGCAGGTTGATGAGGAGCACGTGCGACTCCGCGCCCAGCCGCAGCAGCGTCGCGCGCAGCATCCCGTCGCGCTCCAGGTCGTACCGGCGCACCGATTCGCGCCGCGCCGCCTCCGCCACCGCCGCGTCGTGCGCGTTCGCGGACAGCGCGGTCAGATCGTGGACGGGGAGGTCGAAGCGCTCCGCGGGAAGCACCAGCTGCGCGGGCTGCCCGCTGGAAACCGGGTAGACCGTGCGCAGCGCCTCGTGGCGGCGAACGATCTCCTGCAGCGCGCGCCGCAGCGCCTCGGCGTCCAGCGCGCCCTCCAGCCGGATGGCGGCGGGGATGTTGTAGAACGGCGACTCCGGCTCCAGCTGGTGCAGAAACCACAGCCGCTGCTGCGCAAAGCTCAGCGGAAGCGCGCCCGCGCGGTCCGCCGGTTCCAGCGGGGGCTGCCCGGGGCCGGAATCCACCCCGCGCCACTCGTCCACCACCTCGGCAAAGGTCGCCAGCGTCGGTGCGTCGAACAGCGCGCGCACGGGGATCTCCACCCCCAGCAGCTGCCGGATGCGCGACATCACCTGCATGCCCAGCAGCGAGTGCCCGCCCAGGGCGAAAAAGTCGTCGTACTCGCCGATGCGCGCGGCGCCCAGCACGTCCGCCCACACCTCGGCCAGCACCTGCTGCGTGGGGGTGCGCGGCGCCGTCCCCCGCTCCTCCGCCAGCAGCTCCTGCACGGGCGCGGGAAGGGCGCGGCGGTCCACCTTGCCGGAAGCCGTCAGCGGAAGCGCATCCAGCCGCACCAGCGTGGCGGGAACCATCCACGCGGGCAGCCGGCTCATCAGCCAGGCGCGCAGGCTTTCGTCAGAGGGAGGGGCGTCCGGCTCCGTCACCCAGTAGCCGATCAGGCGGCGGCGCCCGGGCGCGTCCTCGCGCGCCACCACCACGCTGGCCACCACGCCGGGATGGGCGGAAAGCACGGCCTCCACCTCCGCGGGCTCCACGCGGAACCCACCCACCTTCACCTGCCCGTCCACCCGCCCCAGAAACTCGATCTCCCCGCCGGCCGGCCAGCGCGCGCGGTCTCCCGTGCGGTACATCCGCGCGCCGGGCTCGGCGGAAAACGGATCGGGGACGAAGCTCTCCGCTGTCGTCCCCGGCCGCCCCAGGTAGCCGCGCGCCACCCGCGGCCCGCCCACCACCAGCTCCCCCTCGTCCCCCGGGGCCACGGGCCGCATCGCCTCGTCCAGCACGTGGACGGCGGCATCCGGAAGGGGGTGGCCGATGGGGATGTCGCCGCGGCCGGGCTCCGCGAACCCCGGCCCGCGCACGTGCGCCGTGACGCCGACGGTGGTCTCGGTGGGGCCATAGCAGTTGATCCACGTCACCGCCGGCCCGGCGATGCGCGCCCACGCGTCCCACACGTGCGGAAGCGCGCGCTCGCCGCCCACGATCACCAGGCGCAGCGCGGGCGGAAGCGCCCCGCCGCCCGTGGACAGGTCCCCGGTCCAGCTGTGCCAAAAGGCGGTGGGAACGTTGAGAAGCGTGATCCCGCTCCCCTCCAGCCACCGGTGGAACGCCGCGCCGTACGCCGACAGGTGCGCGGGGCGGAACACCACCGCGGCCCCGGCGGCCCACGTGGGAATGATTTCCTCGACGCTGATGTCAAAACCCAGCGACGCCACCTGCGCCACGCGGTCGGCGGGGCTCAGCCGGTACAGGCCGATGACGGTGTCGCAGTGCGTGTCCAGCGCGCGGTGCGTCACGCCCACGCCCTTGGGCCGCCCGGTGGTTCCGGAGGTGTAGATGACGTACGCCAGCGCGTCCGGCTCCGCGTCCGCCGGCAGATCGCCCTCGTCCTCCCCCGCCCCGTCCTCCAGCGCCACCACGATCACCGGCGGCGAACCCTCGGGCACGCGCGCGGCGGAGGCGGCGTCCGTCAGGACGAGCGCCGCGCCGGAATCCGCCAGCAGAAAGCGCGTGCGGTCTTCTGGCGAGTCCGGGTCCACGGGAACGTACGCCGCGCCGGCCTTGAGCACCGCCAGCAGGGCCACGGCCAGTTCCGGCCCGCGCTCCATCACGATCCCCACCCGCGCGTCAGCCTTCACCCCCGCGCGCAGCAGGCGCCGCGCGAGCCGGTTGGCCCCCGCGTTCAGCCGCGCGTACGAAAGCACGGAATCCGCCAGCGCCGCGGCGGTGGCGTCCGGGGCGGCGTGGGCGGCGGCTTCGATGCGCCGGTGCACACCACCACTCCATCCGCCGGCCGTGCCGGGGGACGGAAACGGGCGGGCCTCATGGGGCCCGCCAAGGGGGTGAAAGCCGGAAATCGCGATCATGGATGGAGCGCCGGGGGAGAATGCGACCGGAGAACGGGGCCGGAGCGGCGCACGCGTGGCGATCCTAAAAAGCCATCACGCGCGCATCTGCAACAACGTCCCGCATCAGAGCTGGATTCCCGAAAGTCGGCCCATCCAGCCCATCTCGTCTCGGGGCCAATCTAATGGATTCCAGGCGGAAAAAGTAGTGTGGCGTCTCAGATTACGGGTTCGCCACACAAGTGAAACAGCGTGGACACCGTTGCCTCTGCTCACCTTTCCGGGGCGTACGCGCGAACGGTGGCTTCAGCGCTGACTGCTACACGGCCGGACGGCAAAGTGCCCGGAGCGTACGCACACGCTCCGGGCACTCGGCGATTTTTCAGCGGGCAGGCAACGGCCGGGCGAAAGCTGAACGCACGTAAGGCGCCGTTTCGCGAAATATGGAGGAAGATTGGGCGCGGAGGAGCGCAAAACGGGTGCAGGATGGCTCCGTTCGGCCGTCCCGCACCCGTTTTGCGCCAAAGACGGCGAGGTCAGCCGGCGGGCAGCCCTCGTGCCACGGTCAGCAGGTCGGCGGCGAGAACGCGCAGAAAGTCGGCGCGCCCCTCCTGCAGAAAGAAGTGCCCGCCGGGAAAGCCGCGGATCACGAAGGGGGCGCGGGTATGCCGTCCCCACGCCTGCACCTGGTCGTTGGTGGCCTTGCTGTCGGCCAGCCCGATGTAGGCGGTGATGGGGCAGTCCAGCGGCTCCTGTTCGCCAAAGACGTAGCACTCGTTCAGCGCCACGTCCGCGCGCAGAGTGGGCAGCAGCAGCGAGATCAGCTCCTGGTGCTGCAGCAGCGCGTCGGGAAGCCCGCCCAGCCGGTGCAGGTCGGCCAGGAACTCGGCGTCGGGAAGGTGGCTGGTGGGCTCGCGGCCGCTGGACCGGTCCGGGGCGCGGCGCCCGGAGGCGAACAGGTGCACGGGGCCGGGGCGCCCCTCCGCCCGCAGCCTGCGCGCGAGCTCGAACGCGATCAGCGCGCCGTTGCTGTGCCCGAACAGCGCGAACGGCAGGTCCAGGTACGGCGCCACCGCGGGGAGAAGCGCGTCGATCAGCGGCTCCATGCGGGTGATGGCCGGCTCGCCGATGCGGTTTTCGCGCCCGGGAAGCTGCACCGGGCACACCTCCACCTCGGCGGGAAGGGCATCGGCCCAGCCGCGGAACGCGGATGCGCCGCCGCCCGCGTGCGCCAGGCAGAACAGACGCAGGCGCGCCCGCGGGTTGGGCCGCGGGCGCGCAATCCAACGATCGACCGTATTCATCCGGCTCGCTCCGTGTACACTCCTAAACCGCCATCGTGGGCACCGAAGCTAACCCGGCGGGAACGCGGCGTACAGAGCCGGCGGGCGTCCATCACGCTCCTTTTCCGCAGATAACGGAAAAAGGCCGCCGGGGAGCGGCGGCCTGTGCGGAGGGTGATTCTTCGTGCTCCGGCGTGTCAGGGCCGGTCCGTCCGTTCTTGCGCCAGCGCCAGAAAGTCGCGCTCGGAGAGCAGCAGAACGCGTTGCTCATCGCCCTCGTATACCTGCACCAGCACACCCACACCGGGCCGGCTGTCCAGGAGCACCACGTAGCCGGAAAGCCGCGCCGCACGTCCGACATGCTGATCCGCGGCGGTGATCTCGGAGTACTCGAGCGCCTTGGTTCCGGCGGTGACCAGCTCGGTTTTCCAGAGCCGGCCACGAGCGGCGGCCAGCCCGCCGCGCATCCGCGTTCCGGGCCCGACGGTCGTCACCATTGCGCCGCGCACCTCCGTGGCGCCTGGCGGGGGACGTACGCCGTCCGCCAGCGGCGCCGACGCGGCGGAGGACGCGCCGCACCGCCACGTCACCAGCGACGGCCGGTCGCCCAGAGTGTGCCAGAGTGCCGCGCCGCGCGGAGTGGCGATCAGCCCGCTGGACATCGCGGAGCGCGGCTCCGCGGAACCGACCGTCTCGCCGAACACACTCGTGAGGGCCTCCGGCCCCGCACCGATCGGCAGGCGGTGCAGCCACCGCGCGGACGTTCCGCCCGGGCTGAAGCGCGCGCCGTACAGCAGCCACTCGCCCGGGCATGCGGTCGTCGCGGAAACCACGCCGAAGGGAAACCGCGGCAGGTTCTGCCGCAGCCCGCCGTCCAGATCAAAGGTGCGCACCCGGCCATCCACATCCGCCACCAGAATCAGTGAGTCTCCGGCGACGGCGACCGCCCGTACCGAACGCGCCTCCAGCGGCCCCCGCCCGTCCTTCAGGAACGCCGATCGCAATTGGCCGGAGCGGCGATACACCCGCACGTAGGGCGCGCGCATGTCGACGAGTACCACGTGCTTTCCGCTCGCGGTCACCCTGCCGCTCATGACGAGCGTGAAGTTGTTTCGGGGATCGGCGGACGGGCCCGCCACGATCTCCACCAGGTGCCTCCGGGGGTCGCGCAGCACCTGCCCGGGGTCCACGGAAGGGGCTTCGGTGCCGCACCCTGTGATCGCGCTGATGAGCCCCGCCCCGAGCACCCCGATCCACCAACGCCGCGGCCGCATCGCGGTGATCACATGCTCACCCACACGCACGTGCACTGGCCGGGTCCGCTGAGGTAGCAGTTCGCCAGCCTGTACGCACGGCCGCTGATCATTCGCGTGTCGCTGCCGTACGGCCGGACGCACGCCATCCAGCAGGGTACCGTTTCATCATCCAGATAGGGGTTGTCCATCTCCTGCCCGTGCAGGGAACCGTCGATCCAAAGCGTCGCAATCAGCAGGGCACAAGCCGGCAGCCTGACTTGCATGGAACCTCCGATCAGAAAACGACAATACGGGCAACCGCACGGTAGGCTGCGCAGATTGCCGGCACAAGCATTCTGATGGATGGAGGAGCTTGCCCGGCGGGCTCCTTCGCGCGAAGATGCCGCGCACACCAGACTTTTTCCCCTGATGATCCAATGCCGCGCAACTGGCTGTTGAAGAGCGAGCCCGACGTGTATTCCATCCACGACCTGCGGCGGGACGGCAGTACTTCGTGGGAGGGCGTGCGGAACTATCAGGCGCGCAACTTCATGCGCGACGATGCCAGGCCGGGCGACCGGGTGCTGTACTACCACAGCAACGCGTCGCCGCCGGGCGTGGCCGGGCTGGCGACGGTGTCGCGGGAGGGGTATCCGGACCCCAGCGCCCGCGATCCGCGGAGCGACTACTTCGATCCCAAGGCGTCGGACGAGGATCCGCGCTGGTACATGATCAACGTCGCGTTTCAGGAGGCGTTCCCCGCCCTGGTTTCGCTGGATGACCTGCGCGCCGCGCCGGGGCTGGAAAAGATGCTGGTGATCAACAAGAGCCGCCTGTCCGTGCAGCCCGTCACGGACGAGGAGTACGAGATCGTGGTGCGGATGGGGCGGGGCGAACGGACGTGAATGCGACATCACTACCGGGCGTTCCGCTCCCGGATGACATTGTATCCAGCATCGAAGCCCTGAAACAGGGCCTCGTTGATTTCGCCACCGATGGCGAGCACCCGGTCTCACCTGACGAGTACAGCCGGCTACGAAAGATCATCATCGGACTCACCAGTCGCGAGCACGTTCCCGAGTTCCTCATCGCGTGCAGAACGCGCCCCGAGTTCTGGGCATTCATTAGGACGAAGTTCGCGCACTACGCGGAGCGCCGGCTTTACTTGGCCCAAGCCTTCAACCCTCTTCTGGACGAACTGGAGGGGGCCACGCACCTGCCTGGGCTGCACTACGAACAGGGAGAGATCATCGGGCAGGGCGGATTTGGCGTCGTATACCGGTACCATCACCGGCTACTGGGGATGGACTTCGCCGTGAAGGTATTTGCGCCCGCGTTCTCGGAGGGAGGTGAAGGCCACCTCGAGCGCTTCTTTCGGGAAGCACGGATCCTGTTCGCGTTGGAGCACCCGAACATCGTCCGAGTGCACGATGTGGGTCTCTTGGGGCGGCGACCATACATCCGGATGGAAATGGTCCAGGGCCGCAGTTTGGAGCAGGTAATTAAACAGCATGGGCGCATCGCTCCGCGGCATGCACTCAGGGTTGTCGTCGAGATTGCCGAAGCGCTCCATCACGCCCACACAGTGGCCCGCGTGGTTCACCGTGATCTGAGGCCAAGCAATGTCCTCGTTTCGAAAGAGCCGCGGCGGCGCGTCCGGTTGATCGACTTCGGTTTGGGCGTATTCATCGAGGAGGAGATTGTCAGCCGTATCACGCGAGAAGGTGAGCGAGCCGTCGGAGGCCACTTTACCGCGCCCGAGTTGACGGCGAACCCCCGATTGCTTGATCCAAGGTCGGATATCTACTCGCTCGGTGCCCTCTGGTACACACTGTTGACCGGACGCCCACCCGCAGGGATCAATCCGGGCGTAGCGCTCGCTGCCGTTGACGGAATCAGCGAGGTCTACGCTGACACCCTGTTGCAGTGCCTTGCCGACGTGGAGCATAGAACCCGGTCAGCGGAAGCGCTGGTCGAGCAACTGCGGGCTTTGTAGCTACTCAGCGACATGGTCACGCCGCAGCGCGCTGCTCAGGAACCGTGCGGCTCCGTCCCGTTGCGGCCTCGATCACTTCGACCACTGCACGCGCGACGCGGGGCTCTTCCTTGATTGCCGGCCAGTTTTCGCGAACGTACTCCTTGAGATTCCGGGTTTTCCGGCTGATTCGGATCTCCACGGCATCATCGATCTGGGGACCGACGGACCGGATGTACTCCAGCATCGCCTCGTGATCGGGGTCACCGCCATGCGGGGCAGCGATGCGGGGTGACGCTTCCCGCTTGCTGGGCAGCACCTCCGCCGGGAGCTGTGGCGGATCCCACCGAAAAGAACGTCCTCCGGCTCTGTCGGGCAGCTTGCCGCGAAAGCGCCCGCCTTCGTGCACGTTGGCGAACGTTTCGTCCAGCGTGTACAGGTAGCGGCCGATGCCCCACTGCACGGCGGAGCGCTTCATGGCGCCGGAAAGGCCGCCCTTCACCCCCTCGACGTCGGTGTTCTCGGCGCCGTCCCACTTGGTGACCCACTCGTCGCCCACGCGGATGGACAGGCCGCACATGACGCCGCCGTCCGGCCCCGGCCGGAACTCGTTGCTCCAGCTTTCGGGGCCCACCACCTCGTCCAGACGGCTCTGGATGGCGCGGTTGGTGACGTACGGGACGCAGATGGCCCACACGCGCCCGTTCTTTTCGCCGGACGCCTGGATGCGCCATTCGATGGAATCAGGCTCAAAGAAGTCCTGCAGCGCCTTGAAGTTGATCTCCGCCATGCGTCCCTCCGTGGGCTTTCGCGCGCTCCGGGCCGCACCTTCGGCCCTCCTTGCTCCTGTTACGGTTTATATTCGGTTTTGTTCCGCAAATTGTCAAGTACCATGTAGTTGCGTGCACACTGGTGACGTGTAACGACAGGGCTGCCGGGGTCTCGCGCGTGATCGAAAGGGCGGAGACCAAGCGGGCGATGGCGGGTTGTGGATGAGGCCTGCCGGGTGTTCATCAGGTGCACGCGGGCGGAGTTCGTAGACATCCCCTCAGACGCAGAGACGAATGCAGCGGGCGTTACGCCGGGCGGCGAGTCCGGGCGGGCGACGACGCGCCGTGGCGAATCCGAGCAAGCGGGGGCGGGCGATGTCCCCGGTGGGAAGCGGAGCATGAGCGCGCCCGGAGTATTCTGAGCGGATGAATCCGCCGCTCCAACAGCGCAAAGCCCCGACACGCGGCCGCTGTCGCGTCCACGTTCGGGGCTTCAACCGCAGTGCGGGCGAGGTCGGCACACACCGCGTAGTTGGCTCAGCGGAAAGTAGATCCTTCGTCGGCGCCAGAGTTCGGTGCGGGCGCCGGAATCGGCCGGCGCCTCCTCAGGATGACATGGGTTGGGGCTGGGTCATGGTGTGGGTGGCCGAACCGGCCACCCACACGCGCGTCGCGCGCCGTTGCGCCCCCGCCCACGATGGGGCGACGCGCAACTCAGCCGCGGATGCAGTCCGCGGAGGCGGACTTCGTGTCTTTCGAGGCGCGGTTTCAACCGCCGGATAGCAACCCGCAGACACGCCCGAATCCATCATCCGCGCCAATCTGGGGTGTGCTCCCTCTCCCACATCCGTTCGTGGGAGAGGGTCGTCGTGCG
This sequence comes from Longimicrobium terrae, assembly GCF_014202995.1. Lineage (NCBI taxonomy): Bacteria > Pseudomonadati > Gemmatimonadota > Longimicrobiia > Longimicrobiales > Longimicrobiaceae > Longimicrobium > Longimicrobium terrae. The sequence continues at coordinate 39,847 of NZ_JACHIA010000013.1, read as the reverse complement.
CAGCACGCGGGGTGAGGGCCACAAGCGGCGGCCGCGACACCTCTCGCGACCGCCGCTCATCATCATTCCCACAATCGCGATCAGCCGGCCGGCATCACCCGATGTGCCTCACGCGATCACGCTCATCCATCGATCCCCATCATCCCCCAATCATCACGACTGCGTGCGGGTGACGCGCACCGGGCCGTCCAGCCGCACCGTGGCCGTGGAACCGGCCGGGATCACCGCGTCCACGTCCGTCGTGCCCACCGCCACCGCCGTCCCCGCCGCCGCGCCCACGACCGCGCCGGTGATGGTGGACCGGCGGCTGCGGCCCAGCACGTGGCCCGCCACGCCGCCCACCACCGCGCCCCCACCGATCGTGGCGGCCTTGCTGGTGCGGCTCTGGCGGCTGCGGCGAACCGTGTTGGGCGCATCCACCATCGTCACGTCGATGGGATAGGTGTTGCCGCCGTGCCGGATGGAGGTAAAGGTCACGTTCAGCGCCGTATGCTGCCCCGCGTGCCCGCTGGCCTGCGACCGCGTCACCCGGCCTCGCACCGTGGCGCCCGCGGGAATCACCGTGCGGCCGTCGCCGTCCGTCAGCGGCTCAGCGAGCACGGAGCTGAAGGTCTCGCCCACGCTCATGGTGCGCGTGCTGAGCGACTCGTCGAAGCGCACGCTGAAGGTGGTGCCGCCGGGAACGGTGCGCGTGGTGGTGCGCGGCTCCGACGCCGTCTCCGAACGCGGGCCGGGGACCCAGGGACGGGTGTCCGCGGGCGGCCGGTTGCCGGGCGTCTTGACCTGCGGCGCGGCGGACGGCGGAGCCTGCAGGGCGGTGCCGCTGTCCGGCGAGGGAAGCCCTTCCGTGGCCGTCTGCGGCGTGGTGTCGCGGGCCACCTGGGCCAGGTTCAGGTCGCGTTCCAGCGCCTTTCGTTCCAGCGCCACACGCTGGGTGTCCTCTCCCGAGCCGCAGGCGACCAGAATGGAGGACAGCGGCAGAACGGCCAGCAGCGCCGCGGTGAGGGTCCTGTTCGTCATCACGATCTCCTTTTCCCGCACGGTTCCTTGTCTTTGGGCGGGTATGGGACCAAGTTGGGTCCTCGCGTGCTCCCCGCCGCTCAGGCTGTAGACGGGGCAACGCCCATACCCACAGGACCATGCGAGCTCTCAAGGCACTTTTCCCGTATCTGCGCCGGTATCAGCTTTCCATCGCGCTGGGGCTGGTGTCCGTTCTGGTGGCCAACCTCCTTTCTGTCGGCAGCACCGAGGCGGTGAAGCACGCGCTGGACGCCATGGCGCGCGCCGGCGGCACCCGCGGCGAGGTGGGAAAGTGGGCGCTGGCCAGCGCCGGACTGGCCCTGCTGGCGGGCGCGGGGCGCTTCTGGATGCGCCAGAACCTGAACAGCGTCAGCCGCTGGGTGGAACTGGACCTGCGCGACGACTTCTTTGCCCACCTGCTGCGGCTGGACGCGCCCTTCTACAACGGCACGCCCACCGGCGAGGTGATGTCGCGCGCCACCAACGACCTGCAGGCGGTGCGGATGGTGGCGGGCCCGGCGTACATGTACCTGGTCAACACCGTCGTCTTCGGGCTGATGGCCATCACCCGCATGGTGATGATCGATCCGTGGATGACGGTGCTTTCGCTCGTCCCCATGATTCTGCTGCCGCCGGTGACGATCTTTTTCGGCAAGGTGATCCACGACCAGTCGGAGGGGATCCAGGCGCAGCTCGGCATCATGTCCACGATGGCGCAGGAGAACCTGGCGGGGCAGCGCATCGTCAAGGCGTACGGGCAGGAGGCGTCGCAGAGTTCGCTCTTTACCGAACTGGCGCGGGAAAGCATGCGCCGCAACGTGAACCTGGCGCGCACCAGCGGCCTCTTCTATCCCAGCCTCACGCTGCTGGCCGGATTGGGGATGATGCTGGCGCTGTGGCTGGGCGGGCGCGCCATTCTGGCCGACCGCATCACCATCGGCGACCTGGTCATCTTCATCCTCTACCTGGGGCAGCTCAGCTTTCCCATGATCGCCCTGGGATGGGTGGTGAACCTGTTTCAGCGCGGCGCGGCCTCCATGGCGCGCGTGTCGGAGATCCTGGAAACGCGCCCCGTGGTGGCCGACGTTCCCGGCGCGCAGGGCCCGGACGAGGTGCGCGGGGAGATCGAGTTCCGCGACGTGTGGTTCCGCTACCCGGGCACCGAGCGCGACGTGCTGCGCGGCATCAGCTTCCGCGCGCCGGCGGGGGCCACGGTGGCGCTGGTGGGGCCGACCGGCTCCGGCAAGTCCACCGTCGTTTCGCTGCTGGCCCGGCTGTACGACCCCACCGCGGGCGAGGTACTGGTGGATGGCGTCGCCGTGCGGCAGTGGCCCATGGACCAGCTTCGCGGCGCGGTGGCGCTGGTGCCGCAGGACACCTTTCTGTTCAGCGCCACCATCGGCGAGAACCTGTCGCTGGGGTTTGACGAGGAGGACGAGGAGCGGCGGCGCGGGCGGGTGCGCGCCGCAGCCCGCGTGGCGCGGCTGGAGCAGACGGTGGAGGAGCTGCCCGGCGGATACGACACCGTGCTGGGCGAGCGGGGCATCAACCTGAGCGGCGGGCAGAAGCAGCGCGCGGCGCTGGCCCGCGCCGTGGCCAAGGACGCGCCGCTGCTGGTGCTGGACGACGCCCTTTCCGCCGTGGACACGCAGACCGAGCACGAGATTCTGGGCGGGCTGCGCGGCGTATTCGCGGGGCGCACGAGCGTGATCGTGAGCCACCGCGTGGCGGCGGTGATGGACGCGGACCTGATCCTGGTGCTGGACGACGGGCGGCTGGCGGAGCGCGGAACGCACGCCGAGCTGCTGCGGGCGGGGGGGCTGTACGCCGCCCTGCAGAGGCGCCAGCTGCTGGAGGCGCAGGTGCAGAGTGACGATCTCCTTGCAGGCGCGTCAGGCGCCGTCTAGATTGGCCGCATCATACGTTCCCTCCGTACGCACCCGCATGGACGACCTCCGGCTCTATCTTCTGGGCGACCACGCCACCGCGGAGCGCCTGCGCCAGGTGCTTGACCGCGAGGGCTTTCGCGTCATGGATGCCCCCCTGGGCGACGGCACCGGAATCACCCTCGAGGTGGACGGCACCACGCCCACGGCGGCGCGGGAAGCCGCCGCGCGCATCGAGGAGCTGGAGCGCAGCGTGCTGGAGCTGCGCAACCTGGACGTGGCCAAGAGCCAGTTCCTCACCAACGTGTCGCACGAGCTGCGCACGCCGCTCACGGCCATCGTCACCTACGGCGAGATCCTGCGCGACGGGCTGCTGGGCGAAATCAGCGACCGCCAGCGCGACGCCATCGAGTCCATGATCGGCTCGTGCCGCCAGCTGCTGGCGATGATCGAAGAGATCCTCACCTACGCCCGCAGCAGCGCCACCGTCATCGACATCCGCCCGGTGGAGTTCAGCATGGCGGGGATGGTGAGCGAGGTGCGGCGGATGAACGAGTCGCTCCTTTCCCGCAAGCAGCTGGACTTCAGCGTCGACATCGCGCCGGACCTGCCCGATGCCTGGGCGGACCCGGACAAGGTGGCGCACGTGCTGCGCAACCTGTTCGGCAACGCCATCAAGTTCACCTCGGAGCGCGGCCGGCTGCGCGTGGTGGCGCGGCGCGCGCCGGGGCAGCCCGGGTGGCTGCAGGTGGAGGTGGCGGACAGCGGAATCGGGATCGATCCGGAGCACCACGAGCTGATCTTTCGCGAGTTCGCGCAGGTGGATGCGTCGCGGGCGCGGGTGCACCACGGCACGGGGCTGGGGCTTTCCATCGCGCGGCGGTTCGTGGAGCTGCACGGCGGCCGCATCTGGGTGGAAAGCACGCTGGGCGAGGGCAGCCGCTTCTTCTTTACGCTGCCGTCCGTGCACGTGACGCGGCCGGTGGCCGGCGCCGCGCGGGAAGCGCCGGCGCTGTGAGCGGCATGGCGCGCAGCATTCTGCTGGTGGAAGACAGCGATCCCATCCGCACCGCCTTCACCATTCTGCTGGAAGACGCGGGGTACGAGGTGCGCGGCGCGGCCAACGGCGGCGACGCGCTGCGGATGGCGGCGGAGCGGCTGCCGGACCTGGTGATTCTGGACATGGGGCTGCCGGACATGACCGGTGTTCAGGTCGTTCGCCACCTCAAGGCCGACCCCGCGACCGCCTCGGCGCCGGTGGTGGCGCTCACCGGCCGCGACGAGGACGCCGACCGCCGCGCCTGCCTGGACGCCGGGTGCGCCGCGTACTGGGTGAAGCCGGTGGACACGCAGCGGCTGGTGCGGGAGATTCCGGAGTTCATGAACGGCGAGGGACAGGGAATAGGGAATAGGGAATAGGTGGATGCGGCGCGGCTCCGGGCCGTGGTTCGGGTCTGCCTCCACGTTCTCTCGATGGGCCCGCTGATCAACGGCAACGCCCCGCATCCGACTGCCGGACGCGGGGCGTTTTCGTTCTCGCGGCGATGCTTCCGGCGCAGTCCGCGCAGGCGGACTTCGTGTCCTTCGAGGCGCGGTTTCAACCGCCGGGCCGATCCCCGCCCGCCGCGCCCTCTGCCTTTTCACCCGCGCCGATTCGCCTCCACCGACTCTCGTCAGCGCTCCACCTCTGACTCCTTGGGGATGACAGCATCTGGGGCTGCATCATCATGTCAGGCGCCCTTGGCGTCATCCTGAGAAGGCGCCGGATGAGGCAGCCGACCTGCCGGGCCTTGGCGCCGACGAAGGATCTGCTTTCCCCGCGAGAACGGGCGTGCGTTACGCGCCGTTGGCTCGGCGGATGGTAGATCCTTCGGTCGCGCAGGATTCGGCGCGACGGAGAGGGCGGCGCACGCTCCCTCAGGATGACGCCTCGCGGCGCAAAGCCGTGCGAATGCCGTACGTACGCCCACCGGCGTGGTTGGCGGGAGAGACGGGTTGCGGGCCGTTTCTCGATACGCTCTCAAAAGGCGTGCGCGTGTGAGGAGTTCTGGCCAGCCGAATCTCTCAACACCGCTCAGGATGAAGCGTCTGGGCTGCCCCCCTTGCCATGCGCCCCGAATCCGTCATTCTGAAGCGGATTCCCACCGCGGCGCCCGGGAGGGAACCTGTGCCCGCGGGCGCCGCTATCACGGGCGCAAGCTGTTGATCCACAGAAACTTGAATCGCTCTCCCCAGGCCTTTTCACCGCACACGCATGATTACGCGCATCCATCATCTTTCCATTGCCGCCGTGCTCCTGCTCGGCGCCTGCGCCCGCCCGTCCACGCAGATTCCGGCATCCACGAGCGGCGGCGGCGAATCCGTTGCTGACACGGTCGTCCAGCCGGACAGCACGGAGCAGGCGCTGCGGCCGCAGCTCACCGGCGACACGGCGGTCATCACCGACACGCTGCCCAACGGCCTTGTCTACTACGTGCGCCGCAACGCCGAGCCCCGCGCCCGCGCCGAACTGCGCCTCGTGGTGAACGCCGGGTCCGTCCTTGAAGAGCAGGACCAGCGCGGACTCGCGCACTTTCTGGAGCACATGGCGTTCAACGGCACCCGCCGCTTCGCCAAGCACGAAATCGTCGACTACCTGGAGCGCGCGGGCATGCGCTTCGGGCCCGATATCAACGCCTACACCAGTTTCGACGAAACCGTCTACATGCTGCAGCTGCCCACGGATAGCGCGGCGCTGGTCGGCACGGGAATGCGGATTCTGCGCGACTGGGCGACGGGCATCTCGCTGGATTCCGCGGAGATCGACGCCGAGCGCGGCGTGGTGCTGGAGGAGTGGCGGCGCCGGCTGGGTGCGGGATCGCGCATCAGCGACCGCCAGTACCCGTTCCTCTACGCCGGATCGCGCTACGCCGACCGGCTTCCCATCGGCGACCCAGAGCTGCTGCGGACGTTCAAGCCCGAGGCGCTGCGACGCTTCTACCACGACTGGTACCGCCCGGAGCTGATGGCCGTGGTGGCCGTGGGCGATTTTGACGCGCGCGCGGTAGAAGCCATGATCCGCGAGGAGTTCGGCGCCATCCCGCGCTCCGCGGGAACGCCGGAGCGCACGCCGTCCACCATCCCGGAACGCGACAGCACGCGCACGCAGGTCACGGTCGATCCCGAGCTTCCGTCCACGGCCGTCAGCATCAACTGGTACCGCCCCGCGCCCCGCGACACCTCGCTGGCCGCGTACCGCCGCGCCGTCGCCGAATCCATGTTCGCGGGGATCATCGGCGAGCGGATGAACGACATCAGCCTGCAGCCCGGCGCGCCGTTCCTGAACGTGAGTTCGTACCTGGGCGGGTCGCTCCGGCCAATCGCGACGTTTTCGCTGAACGCGTCCGTGGCCCAGGGCGGCGCGGAACGCGGCCTGGCCGCCATGCTCACGGAACTGCGTCGCGCGGCGCGGTACGGCTTTACGGCGGATGAACTTGGGCGCGAGCGCACGCAGTCGCTGCGCAGCTGGGAGCAGATCTACGCCGAGCGCGCCAAGACCACCAGCGGCCAGTTCACCGGCCAGTACGTAGGCCACTTTCTGCAGGGCGGCGCGCTGCGCTCGCTGGACGACGAGTACAACATCAACCGCGCGCTCATCTCCCGGATTACGCCAGCGGAGGTGCAGGCGGCCGCGCAGCGCTTTGTGGATGCGCGGGACCGTGTGGTGCTCGTCACCGCGCCCGGCGGCGAGGGCGCGCCCCGGCCCACCGAGCAGCGCCTGGCGGCGGTGATGGATTCCGTCGCCTCGGCCGAGGTGTCGCCCTTTGTGGAGACCTCGAGCGACGCCCCGCTGCTGGCCCGCATGCCGGAACCCGGCCGCGTGGTGGCGGAGGACAGCGTGCCCGAGGCCGGAATCACGCGGTGGACGCTGAGCAACGGCGCGCACGTGGTGCTGAAGCCCACGGACTTTTCGGATGACCAGATCCTGTTTGCCGCCCTGAGCCCGGGTGGCACGTCGCTGCTGCCGGACAGCCTGTTCCGCGCCGGCCAGGCGGCCACCACGGCGGTGCAGCTCGCGGGCGTGGGCCAGCTGAGCGTGACGGAACTGCAGCGGCGGCTGACGGGAAAGGTGGCGGGCGTGGGCTCGTTCGTCGGCGAGCGGGAGGAAGGGATGAGCGGCCTGGCCGCCCCCCGCGACGTGGAAACGCTGTTTCAGCTCGTCCACCTCTACTTTACCCAGCCGCGGCGGGATACGGTCGCGTGGCAGGCGTACCTTCAGCGCGGGCGCGAGGCGCTGCGCAACCGCACCGTCACGCCGCAGAGCGCGTTCGGCGACAGCCTCAGGGCCATCCTGGCGCAGAACGACGTCCGTTCGCGCCCGTACTCCATGGCCACCTTCGACTCGCTGGATCTGGACCGTTCGCTGGCCATCTACCGCCAGCGCTTCGCGGATGCGGGCGGGTTCACCTTCTACTTCGTGGGCAACCTGCGCCCGGACTCGCTGCGGCCCCTGGTGGAGCGCTACCTGGCCAGCCTGCCCGGCACGGGAACGCCGGAATCGGCGCGCGACCGGGGCGTGCGGCCGCCGGCGGGAATCGTGCGGCGGACGATCCGGCGCGGCCTGGAGCCGTCGGCGCGCACGGCGATCGTCTTTACCGGACCGGCGCCGTTCTCGCGCGAGAACCGGGCGGCGGCGGCGAGCCTGGCGGATGCGCTGGAGATTCGCCTGCGAGAGAAGCTGCGCGAGTCGCTGGGCGGCACCTACAGCGTGAGCGTGGGGGCCAGCCTGTCGCGCGATCCGGTGCCGCTGGCCACGGTGTCCATCGAGTTCGGGAGTGCGCCGGAGCGGGTGGATGAACTGACGCGCGTCGTGTTCGCCGAGATCGACACGGTTCGCGCCGGCGGCGTGCCGGCGGACGTGGTGGATAAGGTGCGCGAGGCGCAGCGGCGGGAGAAGGAAGTGTCGGTCCGCGAAAACTCCTTCTGGCTGTATACGCTGATGGAGTACGACCGCCTGGGGTGGGACGTGCGCGGCATCGACGACGCGCCGCTTTCCGGGTCGCTCACGACGGCGCAGGTGCGCGACGCGGCGCGGCTGTTTCTGGATCCGCGGAGGTTCGTGCAGGTGTCGCTCGTGCCGGAGGCGGTCCGGCCGGCGGCACCAACTCCGGCGGCCCCAGCGACGCCGACAGCGCCCGCGGGGAACTGACTTCGGGGGGATGGGTCGAGGCGGGGCGGCGGAGTTCGCGGGCGGCCCCCACCCGGGCTCGCATTACTCGCCCACCCTCCCCCAAAAAAGACTGGGGAGGGTTGTTGACGGGCGGATGGGGGCGGCAGGTCAGGCGAAGACTGGCGCGTGCGCGGATTTTGGTGGGCGAATAAATCCGCCGCTCCAAAAGCGGGAAGCCCCGACACGACGCCCACAGGCGTCGTGTCGGGGCTTCAACTGCATTCGGGACCGGCGACAATGCCGAGGGTGCAGTCCGCGGAGGCGGACTTCGTGTGGTTCGAGGCGCGGTTTCAACCGCCGGACGAGCGTCCGCGGCGCACACCACAGTCTCCCCCGCGCCGGACTGGGGTGTGCTCCCTCTCCCACATCTGTTCGTGGGAGAGGGTCGTCGTGCGCAGCACGCGGGGTGAGGGCCCCTACGGCGGCGTCAGCGCCTGCAGCGCCGACGTGAGCCGAACCAGCATCGGCTGGATCTCCGCGACGGAGGTGGCGCCAACGGACAGGCGGAACCATCCGCTCTCCTCCTGAAACCCGAACGCCTGAAAGTGCACCACGGCCAGCCCGGCGGATTCCAGCAGGTACTGCCGGATCTGCTCGTTGGTCTGCAGCACTTGGCCCGCCGGCGTCTTCCACCCGTGCAGCGCAAAGCGAGCGCTCAGGTAGATGGCGCCCATGGGGGTGATGGCGTGCACGGGAAAGCCCTGCCCGGCAAGCGCCTCGATCCCGTCGTACAGCGCGTCAAGCCGGTCCTCTACCCCGCGGAACATCTCCTTGTGGTACGCGCGGATCTCGTCGGTGGCGTCCAGCAGCCTGGCCGTGGCGATCTGCTCCGCGCGCGGCGCCCAGGCGCCCACGTGGCCCAGAATGCTCGCCATCCGCCCCGTCACGTCCGCCGGCCCCACCGTCCAGCCCACCCGCACGCCCGTGGCCGCGAACGACTTGCTGATGCCATCCACGAAGATGGTGTAGTCGCGCATGGCGGGGCGCAGCGACACCGGATTCACATGCTGCGTGTCGCCAAAGGTCAGCATCCAGTACACCTGATCGTACATCACGTACAGCGGACGCTCATCCGGGCCGCGGCGGGCGTTCTCTTCCAGCACCAGGTCGCAGATTTCGCCCAGCGCCTCGGCGGTGAACGCGGTGCCGCAGGGGTTCAGCGGCGAGTTCAGCGCCAGCAGCCGCGCGCCGCGCACCGCATCCTCCAGCAGCGCGCGCGTGGGGAGAAAGGCGTTCTCCGCATGGCACACCACCGGCACGCCGCGCGCGCCGGACATGTGGATGTAGTGGTTGTTGTTCCACGAGGGGACGGGGTACACCACCACGTCGCCCGGATCCACAATGGCGGTAAAGACCGAGTAGATGCCCGGGCGCGAGCCGGCGGTGATGAGCACCGATTCCAGCGGGTACTCCAGCCCAAGCCAGCGCTGCAGGAACGCGGCGACCGCCTGCCGCAGCGGCAGCATGCCGTCCGCCGGCGGATAGTTGGTTTCGCCCGCGGCCAGCGCCACGCCGATTTCCCGCTCCAGGTACTCGGGAATGCGGAACTCCGCGGGGGAAAAGTCGCCCACGGTCAGGTTGCAGATCTGCTCGCCCTGCGCCACCCGCGCGCGGATGTCGGCCGCGATCTTCAGGATTTCGGAGCCGATCAGCCCCGCCGCCATTGTCGAAACACGTCCGTCCGTCATCGCCCGTTCACTGCGGTTGAGGGAGAGCGCCTGCGTTCAAGCGCGGCAACCTAGCCATGCGGCGGCGGGCGCGACAGATGCGAGACGGCGGGAATTGAGCCGTGCTCACCGTGGAAAGAGCCAGATGCAGCGGCGGCGCCCTCCGGTTGGGAGGGCGCCGCCGGGTGCCGGGGCAGGGCTGAATCAGGCGCGCAGGCGGCGCAGGCGGGTGTCCTTGGCGCCCGCGGCCACGCCGGTGCCCACGCCGGCGCCAAAGAGCAGCGCCGTGCCGCCGCCCACGATGGGCAGCAGGCCCACCACGGGAAGGCCGATGGCGAACGCCGCCACACCCGCGATGATCGGGGCGTATCCGCGCTGCACCGCGTCCACGTACGCAAGACGGCCACGAACGAACTTGCGGGCCTGCAGATATCCAAAGGCGCTCGCCGCAACGGCCGCCGCCACGCTGATCAGAAAGAACATGAGTTGATCTCCGGTCTGGTGTCACTGCCCCAACCTCTCGTGGCCACCCTACGCGTCCCGCCCGCCGGGAGTTTCAACATCGGGAGATGGATCACGCAGAGCAGCGGAGGAGCAGAGGAACAGCGGCCGGAGGCACTCTCCCGGGCACCACCGGGGTTCCGCCCATCACCCCCTCGTCATCCAGGAAGGGTGGTGAGAAACCAGTCCATACTGGCTCAGATCGGTCCCAGGACGGCTCACGCCGCAAGGCGTCATCCTGAGAAGGCGCCGCACGCACCTGCCGCGACGCCGAACCTTGGCGCCGGCGAAGGATCTGCTCTCCCCGCGAGAACGGGCGTGCGTGTCGCGACGTTGGCTCGGCGGGAAAGTAGATCCTTCGGTCGCGCATGACCCCGGCGCGGCGGAGAGGCCGTCGCACGCTCCCTCAGGATGACGCCTTTCCGGCGGAAGCTGGCGGAGCGGCCGGTTCTCCCCGCGCCTTCCGGCGGAAGCCGACAGGACGGCCGGTTCTCCCCGCGACCTCCGCGAACCCCCGCGGCCTCCGCGTGAGATGCAGTTCAACGGAGCGGCGGACCACACGGTACGTTGCCGCTTCCCCGTCGGCCGGGCATATTGGACGGTGCTCCGCATCGCCCTGCTTTCCTCACGCGCGACCCCCGTGCATTCCATGCGCCGCCTTCCCCTGCGAAGGACCGTCTTCGCCGCGCTCGCGTTCTCGTCCGCCGCGTGCGCCCGCCCGTCCGCCACCGCATCCACCCCCGCCGCAACGCCCGCCAGCGGCGCCGTGCGGGTGCAGGACGTGCGCACCGCGCTCTTTGACCTGGCCGCCGACAGCATGCAGGGCCGCCGCACGGGTACGGAGGGCGGAATGCGCGCCGCCGTCTACCTGTCCGGCCGCCTGCGCGCCATGGGCGTGGAGCCCGCCGGCGACATGGGCTACTACCAGGTGGTCCCCATCGAGGTGGACAGCGCGGACCCCGCCGGGCGCCGCCTGCGCCTGACCACGATGGACGCCCTGGCGCGGCTTCCCGCCGGGCGCGCGCGGCAGGCGTACAACGTGGTCGCGCGCATTCCCGGCAGCGACCCCGCGCTGGCGAGCGAGGCCGTCATCGTGGGCGCGCACTACGACCACCTGGGCATCGGCCGCGCGGAAAACGGCGACAGCATCTACAACGGGGCAGACGACGACGCCAGCGGCACGGTCGCCGTCCTGGAGATCGCCCGCGCGTTGCGTGCCCGCCCGGCGCGGCGCACCGTCATCCTCTTCTTTGCCACCGGCGAGGAAGTGGGAATGCTGGGAACGCGCTGGTACCTGCAGCACCCCGTGGTGCCCATCGAGCAGACCGCGGCCGGGCTGTTCGTGGAGATGATCGGCCGGCCGGACTCGCTGGCGGGCGGCCCCGGGCGCGGCTGGCTGACCGGCTTCGACCGCAGCACCGTGGGCGCGTCGCTCGCCGCGGCGGGGGTGCCGCTGGTGCCCGATCCGCGCCCCGCGCAGAACTTCTTCGAGCGGAGCGACAACACGCCGTTCGCGCGGGTGGGCGTGCCGGCGCACGTCATCTCGTCCTTCAACCTGCACACGGACTACCACCACGCGGGGGATGAGGCCGGGCGCATCGACTATCCGCACGTCGCGGCTCTCACGCAGGCGGCCATCACCGCGGTTCGCACGCTGGCGGACGGCCCGCGCCCCCAGTGGAACCCCGGCGGGCGCCCCGCGGCGCCGCGCTGAAGGGAACGCGAATGATTGAAGTCCAGGGCTTCACCAAGCAGTACGAGGGGCGCGTCGCCGTCGACGACCTCACCTTTTCCGTCCAGGGAGGGGAGATCGTGGGTCTCGTGGGCCCCAACGGCGCCGGGAAGACGACGACACTGCGCGCCCTGGCCGGCATCCACCCGGCGACGGCGGGCCGCATCCTGATCGGCGGGCACGACTTGGCGCGCGAGCCCATCCAGGCCAAGCGCCGCCTGGCCCTGATCCCCGACGAGCCGCAGCTGTTTTCCAGCCTGACGGTGTGGGAGCACCTGGACTTTACCGCGCGCGTGTACGGCGTGCGCGACTGGCGCGCGCCCGGCGAGCGGCTGCTGACGGAGCTGGAGCTGATCGACCGGCGCGACAGCATGGCGGACGAACTGTCGCGCGGGATGCGGCAGAAGGTGGCGGTGGCCTGCGCGCTGCTGCACGACCCCGCCGTGCTGCTGCTGGACGAGCCGCTCACCGGGCTGGACCCGCGCGGCATCCGCACCCTGTACGACACCATCCGCCGCCGCGCCGCCGCCGGATGCGCGGTGATGCTGTCGTCGCACCTGCTGGGGCAGATCGAGGGATTGTGCACCTCGTTCCTGGTGGTGCGGCTGGGGCGGATGCTCTTTCACGGCTCGCGCGACGACCTGCGCGCCCGCTACGCCGCCGAACTGGGCGAGGCCGCGTCGCTGGAAGACATCTTCTTTCACCTGACGGAAGACGCCGCGCCGGGGACGCCGGCGTGAATCCCGGGCTGCGGTACCTGGCGTGGGCGAGCGTCCGCGGCGTGTGGCGGCGCACCTTCCGGCGCATGCGCACCACCCGCGGCGCGCTGACCACGCTGGCCGGCGCGGTCTTTACCGTCCTCATCGTGGGCGGCCAGATCACGTCGCTGTTGATGATGAACTCGCCGCCCCCTCCGCACGACACGGCGGTGCAGACCTTCGGCCTGTTCCTGTTCGTGTTCACGCTGGGCGGCGTGGTGATGTCGGAGGCGCCGTTCTTCTGGCCGCCGGAGGTCACCTTTCTCTTTCCCGCGCCGCTCGGCCGGCGGGAAACGATGCTGTACATGCTGGTGAGCCGCGCGTGGGGGCAGGCGTTCGCCGGCCTGTACTTCGCGCTGGTCAGCATCCGTCTGGCGCCGCTGCCGTACGCGCCGTTCGTCGCCGTTCCGCTCTCCATCCTCTTCATGCAGGCGGCGACCACGCTTACGGCGCAGCTGCGCATCGGCGTGGGCGACCGCACTCCGCCCGCGCTGCGCCGCCTGCTCAAGCCGCTGGTGATCGCGGGCGTGCTCCTGGCCGGGCTCGGCGTGTACCGCCGCGCGCGCGTGGTGGGCGGGGGGAACGCGGCCGCGGAGTTCCTGGCCTCGCCCGCGCTGCGGATCATCAGCCTGCCGCTGCGGCCCTTTGCCGAAACGTTCGCCGCCACCACGGCGGCGGGCGTGCTGGCGTGGGGCGCCGTCGCCGCGCTGACCGTGGGCCTCACCGCGGCCCTGGCGGTGCAGCTGCCGGTGGACTACCGCGAGCGGTCGCTGGTGAGCAGCGAACGCCGCTTTGCGCAGCTGCGCCGGGCGCGGATGCGGCGCGGCGGCGCGACCGTGGCGGGAAAGCCGTCGCATCGCAGAGTCCCGGTGCCGGCGCTCGCCTTTCTGGGCCGCGCCGCGCCGCTGGCCCGCCGCCAGCTGTACGAACTGGGGCGCGGGCTGAACGCGCTGCTGCTCCTGGCGTTCTTTGCCGCGGTGTCGTTCTTCTACACCGTCGTCATGCCGGGGCTGGGGGCGGAGCCGGGGGAGCGCGGGCCGCTGGGAACCTCGCTGATGGCGCTGGTCTTCGTGTTTCCCCTCCTGGCCAGCAACAGCTTCAACATCGACTTCCGGCGCGACGCGGACCGCATGGCGTACCTGCGCTCGCTCCCGCTCTCGCCTTCCGCGGTCGCGCTGGGCGAGATCTTCACCGCCGCGGCCATCGTGGCGCTGGTGAACCTGCTGATGCTGGCGGGCGCCGCGGCGTGGGAGAACGGAAACGTGAACCCGCTGCTGATGACCGCGGCCGCCGTGATGGCGGCTCCCGTGGCGTGGCTGGCGGTGGCGATGGAGAACTGGCTGTTCCTGCTCTTTCCCTTTCGCGTCAACGGCGATGGATCGGTGCAGTCCGGCTTCGCGGGACGGCAACTCTTCAAGATGATCCTTAAGCTGCTGACCGTGGGGCTGATCGGGGCCCTGGCCGGCGGCGCGGCGTGGCTGGCCTCCTTCGCGGGCGGCCGCGTTCCCGCCGGGATCGCGGCGGGGCTGGTGGTGCTGGGCGGATGCGTGGGCTTGACGCTGATGGTGGGCCGCGCCTTTCACTCCTTTGACCTGACGGTGGATGCACCCGACTGACCTTTCGCGCCGCGCGGCGATCGCCGCCGCCGCGCTGGCCCTGCTGGCCGCCTGCGCGGAAACCGGCGGCGACAAGACTACGGCCGCTGCGGCGCCGGCGCCGGTGCGCATGCTTCCCTCCCCCGCCGCGCCGGGGAGCGGAGAGCCCAGCCTGGCCGTAGGCGAGGACGGCCGCGTGCACCTGTCGTGGCTGGAACCGGGCGAAGGCGGAATGCACCGCCTGCGCATGTCCACGCTGCAGGGCGACCGCTGGTCCGCGCCGCACACCGTGGCCAAGAGCACGGACATGATGGTGAACTGGGCGGACTTCCCCACCCTGTCGGCCATGCCGGGCGGGCGAATGGCCGCGCACTGGCTGCAGAAGCGGCCGGGGAAGGGGTTTGCGTACGACATCCGCGTGGCCGTCTCGCCGGACGGCGGCGTCACCTGGTCGAAGGGCGTGGTGCCGCACCGCGACGGCGTGGCGGCGGAGCACGGCTTCGTGTCGCTGTGGCCGGAAGCGGCGGATTCCGCGGGAATGGTGTGGCTGGACGGGCGCAAGTACGCGGGGAGCGGCGCCAAGGAAACGATGCTGATGGCCGCCTTCATCCGCCCGGACGGCACCGTCTCGCCGGAGCGGCCGGTGGACGAGCGCATCTGCGACTGCTGCCAGACGGGGATGGCGATGACGGCCCGCGGCCCGCTGGTCGTGTACCGCGACCGCTCGCCGGACGAGGTGCGCGACATCTACGTGACGCGGCGGGTGAACGGGGTGTGGACGCCGGGCGTTCCCGTGGCGCGGGATGGATGGAAGATCGACGCCTGCCCGGTGAACGGCCCCCGCGCCGATGCGCAGGGCGACCGCGTGGTGGTGGCGTGGTTCACCGGCGCCAACGATGCGCGGCAGGTGAAGCTCGCCCTGTCCACCGACGCCGGCGCGACCTTCGGGGCGCCGGTGCGGATCGACGGCGGCAACCCCGAGGGGCACGTGGATGTGAAGATGATTGACGGCGGCGCGGCGGTGGTCAGCTGGATGGAGCGCGCGGCCTCCGGCGGCGGCGGCGAACTCCGCGTCCGCCGCGTGGAGGCGGATGGGCGGATGGGCGCGCCGCACGCCGTGGAAACCTCTGCCACGCTGCGCTCCAGCGGCTTTCCGCGCATGGCGCGCGATTCCGGCGGCGTGGTGCTGGCATGGACCGCGTCCGGCAAGCCGTCCGCCGTGCACGTGGCCCGGCTCACCGTTCCCAGGGATTGATCGTGATGCTCCGTCTGACTTCGCGGGTTCGCCGCCTGGCGCTCGTCCCCGCCCTGCTGCTGGCCGCCGCGTGCGAAGAGGGCGCCGGCGTTCCCGGCGCGGTGGTGGTCGGCAAGCCGGCCCCGGCGTTCGCCGCCACGCCGCTGGAGGGCGGGCCGGCGTCGCTGCAGGCGCTGCGCGGCACGCCGGTGCTGCTGAACGTGTGGGCCACGTGGTGCCATCCCTGCCGCGACGAGATCCCCGCGCTGGAAAAGCTGCACCGCGAGTTCAGCGGCGCGGGGCTGCGCGTCGTGGGCGTCAGCATCGACCAGGGCGGGCAGGACGCGGCGATCCGCGGGTTCCTCAAGGACTTCAACGCCACCTATCCCGTGTGGCTGGATCCGGAAGGCGAGATCACCGTCACGTATGCCACCATGGGCGTGCCGAACACCTTTCTGATCGGGCGCGACGGGACGCTGCTATGGAAGCACGTGGGCCCGGTAAAGGAGACCGATCCCGCGCTGCGTGCCCTGATCCAGAAGGAACTCGCTGCGGGCCGGTGATGGCGGTTCTCCAGAAATCGTCGGAAAGATGAACTGCCGTTTCACACGGAGGAGTTCGGCGCGGGACCTATCCCGGGGATCGCCGGCCGGATAGAGTTGGAACGGTTCGGGAGATGATCCTGAGCAGGACCAGAGTGTCGTCCGGGCCGCGGAGGATCGAGAGCGAATGAATCCGCCGCTCAAACAGTGCAAAGCCCCGACACGCGGCCGCTGACGCGTCCACGTTCGGGGCTTCAACCGACCCGGCGGCAGCCCCGGCGCGGGACGCGCACGCCGGGCCCGCGGATGCAGTCCGCGAAGGCGGACTTCGCGCCGTTGTTGCCGCGGTTTCAACCGCCACCGATGTCCGCCACACGCGCCGCGCTCTCCGCCGCGCCGAACGGCTCCCCCTCACCCGCGGAGCGGGTGGAGGGGGCCGGGGGGAGGGGCCCTCTCCGGCCGCACGACACCATCCGGAACGCTCCCCATCATCCGCGAAGCAAGGGAGGGACGACGCCACGGCGCCGTCCCTCTTTTATCTGCTCGTCATCGCACGCGCCACATCACTCGGGTGGAGCCTGGTCGCGGGCGCGGCGGTGCTGGTTCTGGCGGTCCTGCGCGGCGCGCGCCTCATCCAGCCGGTTCAGGCGCGTGAGAAGGCGGATCAGCCGCTCGTAATCCACCGCCAGCACGCGATGGTTGGGGCTGGGCAGCGCCTCCTCGGCGCGGATGCCGGCGGCAAGCGCGTCAGCGGACTCCCACTCGCGGCCGCCCTGCAGCAGCGCCTCCGCAAGGGCCAGGTGAAAGCGCGGCTCCGTGGGCATCAGGGTGAGCGACGCGCGGTACGCGTCCGCCGCCTCGTTCCAGCGGCTCTGCCGGCCCAGCGCAATCCCCTGCTCGAAGGCGGCTTCCGCGCGCAGCGAGCGGGCGAACGCCTCGGCTTCCGGCGTCACGACCGGCGCGGGCATGGGGACCGGCGCGGGTGCGGGCGGCGGCTGGCGCGGCGTGCACGCGGCCAGAGCGAGGAGCGGAATCAGAACGGTGGTGCGAACCTGCATGGACATCATCCCGCGGACTTCAGGGTCGTTTGCGATCAGGTGATGCGATTGGGACGGCGTACCCCGTGCCCCGGCGGAAAGTGGCGCTCACTCCTCCGCGCCGTGCGCCAGAAGGTATCGAACGGCCTCGTCGCGCTCGGCCGTGCGCGCAAAGTCCAGCGGCGTGCGCCCGTCGTCCGCGGCGGCGTTGGGGTCCGCCTCCGCCGCCAGCAGCACGCCCATGATGGCGACGTCGCCGCGGTTGGCGGCGGAGTGCAGCGGGCCGAACCCGCCCTTCTGCCGCGCGTTGGGGTCCGCCCCCGCGCGGATCAGCGCCGCGATCCCGTGCGCCGCGAGCGGCCCGTTGAGCGCGGCGTGCAGCGGCGTGTTGCGCATCCAGTTTTCCGACACCGCGTTGGGGTCGGCGCCGCGCTCCAGCAGCAGCCTCATGGTGCCCTGCTGGCCGAAGAAGGCGGACAGGTGCAGCGGCGTCCATCCATCGTGCGTGCGGCGGCCGGGAAGGTCGGAATCCGCCTCCAGGTGCGCGCGCAGGCGATCCTCATCCCCCATCGCCGCCGCTTCCCATCCATCCAGTTCCCGCCCGTGCCGCACGAACAGTTCGGCCAGGTCGCGCCGGCCGCGGTAGAGCGCGTTCAGCAGCGGGCTGGCGCCTTCATCCCCCACCAGCCCCGCCGCGGCGGGATCGCGCTCCAGCAGCGCCGCGAGCGCGTCCGCGTCGCCCCCGTTCACCGCCTCCATCACCTCCACCATTCCCGCCATCCCCGCACTCCGTCAAAAAGGGAAGAAGGGCCTCACACAGAGGCACAGAGCCGCAGAGAGAAGGGCACAAGAGTACGGGGGACGGAGGAGGTCAGGAAAGCCCCTGCCCCACCCGATCCCGCTCTGCGTCTCGCGACTTCATGACGTCCTCGCCTCATCCCCACTTCTGAAGAAAGCGCATCAGGGCGGCTTCTTCGGGATAGTAGCGGCCCGGCTCCTCGTCATCCCGCGTGGATTCGCGCATCATGGGGGCGATGGTCTTGCCCTGCTCGTAGCGCTCGATGACGGCGGGATGGACGTACGCGCTGCGGCACACGGCGGGCGTGTTGCCCAGTTCCGTGCTCACCAGCTTGCACGCCAGCACGACGTTCTTCTTGGCCTCACGCTCGCTGGACGGCGGGCCCAGGTCCGCCAGGATGGTGGCCATGCGCACCGTGCCGCCCCAGGTGCGGATGTCCTTGGAGGTGTACTTGGCCCCCAGGATCTGCTTGATGTACCCGTTGACCTCCGAAGCCGTCACCGGGTGCGTTTTTCCATCCTCGCCCACGTACTGAAACAGCCGCTTGCCGGGCAGGGTGAGGATTTCGTGCATCACCTCCACAAGCGGCGTGTCGGCCACGACGATGCGCTGGTCGATGGACTTCTTTCCGACGTAGGTAAAGACCAGGCTCTCGCCGTCGATCTTCAGGTGCTTCTTCTGCAACGTGGCGATGCCGAACGTGCGGTTGGCCACGGCGTACTGCTCGCTCCCGATGCGAAAGAAGCCGCGCATGATCAGCCGGACGACCAGGGCCAGCACCCGCTCGCGCCCCAGCCCCTCGGCGGAAAGGTGGCGCTCCGTTTCTTCCCGCAGCTTGGGGACGGAGCGCGCGTACTGCAGCAGCTTGCGATACTTGCGCTTGCTGCCCTTGGCGACGGAATCGGGGTGGTAGCGGTACTGCTTGCGGCCGGCCGTGTCGAAGCCCACGACCTGCACCTTGGCGGCGGGGTCGGGGCTGATCTGCACGTCCGTCCACGCCGGCGGAATCACCAGCTTCTGGATGCGGGCGAGCGCGGAGGGGCTGCGCAGCGGCTTGCCATCGCCGCGCAGGTAGCTGAAGCCCTCTTCCGGGGTGCCGATGCGCCGCCAGGGCTTTTCCTTGGGCTTTGCCGCTGTGCGCGCGCGGGGAGGTCTGGTTGCCATGCGCCGCTACTCGTTCAAGGAGCGTTCCCAAAACGTACAACGGAAACGATCAGACGCGAATCAGCATCTCGCGGTCCGTGATTCCGCCCGTCCATTCGCACCGAGACTGCACGCTGACGAGCCGGCGATGGGACTCGTTCGCACCCACGCCGGTGCACCGGCGGAAGGTCCGCTTCTGCCCGCGAACTGTCGTGCGTCTCGCGCAGTTGGCTCGGGGGGAGAGTAGATCCTTCGGTCGCGCACGACTCGGCACCGGGGACAGGGCGGCGCACGCTCCCTCAGGATGACATGGGGTGGTGCCGCGCGAAGCTGCCGGCACTCCGGCGCCAAGCCGGGCCCCGCGCCATTCATCGGACGGAAAAACCCTTGTACTACAACGGCTTGCACACCAAACACATGTCATCCTGAGGAGGCGCCGGCCGAAGCCGGCCATCGCCCCGAACTCTGGCGCCGACGAAGGATCTACTTTCCTGCGAGCCAACTTGGCGCATCACACGCCCGTCCGCATTCAATCCGCCGGCATCCGCCGGGAGCAGGCAGTCCAAGCGCGCGGCGGATCGACGTCATCGGCGATGAAGTGAATACGCTGGATGGGGATGCGCAAACGGGACGACCGCGTGGATCGTCCCGTTCGCCATCCATCGAACAGCGCCGGTCAGGGCTCCGGCCGGGCGGCTTCCTGGGCGGCCTCCAGCGCGCTGGGCACCTGGTAGTACGGTTCTCCCATCCTCGCGGCAATGCCGTGAATGCTGTCGGCCAGCAGGTTGTAGCGCATGGCCAGCGAGCGGTGCCGGCCGTCGATCTCCTGCCACTCCCGCAGGCTGGCGTTGCGCTCATCCACCCGCAGGTTGTAGCGCGTGCGCTCCTCGTTCCACTGCGCGTACACCTCGGGGGTCAGCGCGCCGCCACGGGCCATGCGGTAAAAGCGCTGCAGGGACTTCAGATCCGCGGTCAGCCGGCGGTCCTCGTCCGAGACGGTGGCGGAAAGCGAGTCGGAGCGCGCGCGGGTGGCGATCAGTTCCGTGGCGGTCTGCTGCAGATCCGTGCGCAGCGTGCGCACCAGGGCGCGCTCGTCGCGGTAGGCCACGTAGCTGTACAGCTGCTCCGATCCCTTGATACCCACGATCACCAGGACCACAAAGAGCAGAAAGCGGGCGGGAGAGGTCATGCGGGGCCCTCGCGGGGTTGCGGGGAAGGCCGGAAAGCGGCCCTCCGCAAGCAGTTGCTACGCCTTCAACATGCCCCGGTTCCACACGGGGCGCAACCCCATGCGGGACGCAAACATATGTGCCCGCTGGCACGGAGCGTGCACCGAGTGGAGGCCCCTGCCGGACCGCGGTGGGACAGCGGAATGAAGGAACCCGAGCAGCAGGAGAGTCAGCCGATGCACAGCTCCCGAAAGCGCCCCATGCCCTGGCAGGCCGCCGCGCCGGTACCGCAGCACCCGGTGGGGCGCACCCGGCGCCGGTTTCCTTCGGCGAGTGAGCCGGCGCAGACGCCCGCGCGCTACCGCCGCGCCTTTGACGGCGCCGGTGACCGGCGGGTCACCGGCACGCGCCGCGTAAACGAGGGCATCCGGCTTCCCAGCCGCGGGCCCACCTCGTTCGACCGCATCCGCCGCGGGCCGCTCAAGTACGGCATCGTGGGCGTGGGCGTGGCGGGGATCGCGGGGCCGCTGGCCATCGCGCGCGCCAACGAGATGCGCAACGATCCCACGCACGAGCGCCAGATGTCGGTGCTGCCGGAGATCACGGCGCCGCGCGTGCTTTCCGACCACGCGGTGGGCCAGGCGTGGCGGCAGGCGCGGGTGGAGGCGGCCGAGGTCAAGAGCACGGCGCGCGACGAGGTCATCCAGCGCAACGTGCAGAAGTACTCGGAATACGACATCCCGCGGCCGCTGGCGGAGGACATCTACGACATCGCGCTGCAGGAGAACATCGACCCGGACGTGGCGTTCGGGCTGGTGCGCACCGAGAGCGCGTTCAAGAACAGCGCGACCAGCCACGTGGGCGCCATGGGCCTCACGCAGCTGATGCCCAAGACGGCGGCCTGGCTCAAGCCGGGCACGCAGCCGCGGGATCTGCGCGACCAGCGCACCAACCTGCGCATCGGGTTCAAGTACCTGAACCAGCTGATGGACAAGTACGAGGGCGACACCGAGCTTGCCCTGCTTGCCTACAACCGCGGCCCCGGCACGGTTGACCGCGTGCTGAAGCGCGGCGGCGACCCCGACAACGGGTACGCGGACATGGTTCTGCGCAACGCCCCCGCGCACCCGTAGATCGGGATCGGACGGCGACAAACACGGCCCCTGCGGACACTGATCCGCGGGGGCCGTCTTACTTTGCGCCGAGGTTCCGGCATTCGGCGCGGGCGGCGGCCCTTCCCCCAAAAAGCTCTTTTGGCGGGAAGGGAGACCTCAGTGCCGGGGAACGTGCGGCGCGGGTTCGGAGGGTATTGTCCGGCGGTTGAAACCGCGCCTCGAAAGACACGAAGTCCGCCTCCGCGGACTGCGCCTGCGGCATCCTCGCCGATCCCGAACGCAGTTGAAGCCCCGACCCGGACGCGCCAGCGGCCGGTGTCGGGGGTTCCCGCTGTTTGAGCGGCGGATTCATTCGCTCAGGATACTGTCCGCGGCGCGGATCCGCTCACCCGCGCCGAACCGTCCCCTCCAACAACCCTCCCCCAGTCTTTTTTGGGGGAGGGTGGGCGGGTGGTGCCGGCCCGGGTGGGGGCCGCCCGCGAGCCAGCCCGCCTACAACCACCCCTTCTCCCGCGCCACGCGCGCCGCCTCGATGCGGTTGGCCGCACCCATCTTGGAGATCGCCGACGACAGATAGTTGCGCACCGTCCCGTCTGACAGAAACAGCTCCGCCGCGATCGCGGTGCTCGCCAGCCCGTCCGCCGCCAGCCGCAGCACCTGCCGCTCGCGGCTGCTTAGCGGATCGCTCTCCGTCCACGCCTCTCGCGCCAGCGTGGGATCAATCGCGCGGCCGCCCGCATGCACCCGCCGCACCGCGTTGGCGAGTTCGTCCGATGGGCTGTCCTTGAGCAGATAGCCCGCAGCGCCCGCATCCAGCGCGCGCCGCAGATATCCGGAACGCGCGAACGTCGTCAGGATCACCACGCGCGTTGGCAGCCCGCGCCGCGTGATCTCCGCCGCCACGTCCAGCCCCGTCAGCCCGGGCATCTCGATGTCGGTCAGCAGCACGTCGGGCGCGTCGCGCTCCACCATCAGCAGCGCCTCGCGGCCGTCCTGCGCGCGGGCCACCACCTGGATGTCGCTCTCGATCTCCAGCAGCGCGGCGAGCGCGCCCAGCACCATCGCCTGATCCTCCGCCACCAGCACGCGGATCATTCCCGCCCCCTCACGCAGGCACCGCCACGGCCCGCGGCCGTGCTTCCACGCCCGGACCCGGCCGCGCGGGGACGCGGACGATGATGCGCATCCCGCCGCCATCCGGCCCGTTTCCGCCACGGGTGGTGCCGCCGACGGAGGCGATCCGCTCCCGCATCCCGCGCAGCCCGTTCCCCTCCGTCACCATCCCCGCCCGTCCATCATCCGCCACCTCCAGCACGCACTCGCCGCCCTCCGCGTACAGGCGCACACCGCACGCGGCCGCGCCGGAGTGGCGGACCACGTTGGTCACCGCCTCGCGAAGCGCCAGGGCCAGCGACTCCTCCACCTCGCGCTCCAGTTCCACCGGGGCGACCTCGATGCGCGCGCGAATGCCGGCGGCGGACAGGATCGCCTCCGACTGCCGCACCTCATCCGCCAGCGACGCGCGGTAGCCACGGATGGCTTCGCGGACCTCGCGCAACGCCTTTCGCGCCACCTGCTCGACCTCGCGGATCTCCTGGCCCGCGCGCTCCGGGTCCCGCGTGCTGAGCTTGGCCGCCAGCTCCGACTTGAGGACGATGAGGGAAAGGGTGTGCCCCAGCAGATCATGCAGGTCGCGGCCGATGCGCTCCCGCTCCGCCACGGCGGCCAGGTGCTCGATCTGTTCCTGCGCCATCTGCAGCTTTGCGTTGGCCTTGGCGGCCTGCGCGTGATGCAGGTTCACCGAGCCGATGACCAGGGGCATGAGGACGGACGAACTCCAGTACCAGATGGGTGCCTGCAGCATCCACGACGCCGTTCCGCCGATGAGCGCGATGCCGGCGATGGTGGCCGCCGCGAGCCGCGTGCGCTCCAGCCGCCCGGCGAAGCTGGCGGCAAAGATCAGAAACACCGAGGCGCCGCTGTTCCCCGGCGCCATCACAACGCCCAGCGCCACCTGCACGGCCACGACGAGCAGCAGGTCGCGTCCGGCCACCCAGAACCCGCGGAAGTACGAGGCCAGAAACACCACCAATGCCGCCACCGTGGCGACGGCCGCTCCCGCCGTCAGCGTTCCCGTACGCAGGTGGTGAACCGGGTCTACCAGAAGGAACGACAGGTAGATGAGCCACACGTACGCCGTCCAGCCGACGTCGTCGCCGGGTGGCAGCAGCCGCCTGCCGCGAGAGGGTGAATCCACGTTCATCCGTACCTCTCTGTTCCAATCGCGGCGCTGACGACGTGCACCATCGCGCGATCATGTGTGGCGGGTCAGGGACGACCCGGGACGGAGATCCCGTCATCCCGCGAACCATTGCGGCGCATCCCGGATCCAGGATGCGCCGCGCCTTCGACCATCCCCGGTCCGTGTCTCAGCGCAGGCGGAAGTCGTCGACCAGGAAGCGGAACGCGCCGGGCTGCGGGCCGCCCGCCACCACGATTCCCGCCACGTCGCTGCCGTCGACGCCGAAGTCCGTCCACGACAGGTTGACTTCGCGCCACTCCGGTCCCGCCACGAATGTGCGGATCAGCGGCTGCATCCCCTTGGACTGGGCGAACACCATCACACGGTAGGTGCCGCCGTCGCCCCGCGTCCAGAACCCGAAGCCCGGCCGGGCAGAAAGGTCCACGGGCGCCATCGCCTGCCCCGCCATCCACATGGCCCCGTACCAGGCGTAGGGAATGGTCGCCGCGATGGTTCCGGCCACCTGCATGGCGTGTCCGCTGCCGTTGGCGCCACCCGCGATCACGGTCACGTCGCCGGTGGAGGTGCCGCCCGCGTACGAATCCGGCGAGGGCATCCACGTCCCCGTCGTCGCGGCGAGCTCGCCCGATTCGAAGTCGCTGATGATCCCGCCCGGCACGGCAGCGGCGCCGCCGGCCCGGGGTGCGCGGGCCGCCGCCACCCGCCGCGCCAGGCTCTGGCGATCGACCGGCACGCCGCCTTTCCAGACACCGCTGATCGCCCGCGTGGCCGTGATGTCGCGCGTGGGATCGCCGTCCACCAGCAGCAGGTCGGCGCGCATGCCGGGGGCGATGCGGCCGCGGTCCGCCAGCCGGAAGGCTGTGGCGGGAACGCTGGTGGCCGCCCGGAGCGCCTCGACGGGCGTCAGGCCGGCGGCGACGAGCAGTTCCAGTTCCCGGTGCAGCGCGGCGCCGTACGCGGTGCCGGGATTCGGCGCGTCGCTTCCCGCCAGGATCGGCACACCGGCGGCCCGCAGCTGCCGCACGGTCTCGTTCGCGGCGGCCAGCGTCTGTGCGGGGGCGCCCGCACGTTGCGGAAAGCCCTGCTTGAGCGCCTGCGTGCGCTCCGCCAGCAGGTAGGGCGCGAGACGGGCGTCATCCACCAGCGAGGCGCCACCGCCCGTGCCGGTCATGCTCGCCAGGACGACGAGGGTGGGGATGACGAACGCGTGGCGCCCCGCCGTCATCCGCGCGAAGTCCGCGTCCGGCGCGCGGTCAATGAACAGGTGCACCAGCCCGTCGGCGCCTTCTTCGATGGCGGCTTTTGCGCCCGCCGCGTCGCTGATGTGCACCACGGCCAGCTTGCCTCGCCGATGCGCCGCGCGGATCACGGCGCCCATCGTCTCCCGGCTGAGGGTGGGGATCGTCTGGCCGAACGTGTGGCCATCCTCGTAGACAATCTTGATCCACTCCGACCCCTCGGCGATGCGCGCGTCCACGAACGACTGCGCGGAATCCGGCGTGGTGATAGTGGGGATGGCCATGCCGAACTGCGTGCCGTGGCCGCGCGGCGCAGTCACCAGCGTTCCGGCGGAAAACAGGTCGGCGCGTCCGTCCGCCTGTCCCGCGGCCTGCTGCGCGCGCATCGTACGCGCGATGGACACGTCCGTGAACATGTCCAGGTGCGTCGTAACGCCAAAGACGACCGCCTCCTGCAGCGCATCGCCAAACGTGTGCGTGTGCGAGTCGATCAGCCCCGGCAGCAGCGTCTTGCCCGCGCCGTCGACGAGGGTGGCGCCGGCCGGTGCGCGGACTCCGCGGCCCACCTGCGTGACCTTTCCCGCCTGCACCAGCACGTCGCGCCCGTCCAGCACGCGCTCGCCGTCAAACACGCGCGCGTTGCGGATGAGCGTGGCCGCGCCCTGCTGCGCCTGCATGGCGCGGGGCATCGACAGTGAAATCGCCGCGAGCATGAGTGCGGAGATCGCGCGGCGGGAACGGCGGGCGCGGACGGGGCGGAGAACGGGAGTGTCTGGGTCTGCTGACATGGGAGTTTCTTGCAACGGGGATCCGGATGGACAACGGCACGTTCGCACCGTGCCTGCAAAGGTGTGCAGATCCGGTGGCCTCAACCACTCCGGAACGTCACTACCTGCGCATGACGTTTGTCACGCGGAGAATGATTCGCGAGGCGTCTCCTCGTGCAAACAGACGCGCGGAGACGGGAGAACGACGGATCGGTGTGCTCCGGATGGTGTGGATCGGCGGCGGGCACCCCTCACCCCCCGGCCCCCTCTCCCGCAAGCGGGAGAGGGGGAGACCTCAGCGCGGCGGCGAGCCACGGCACGTCATCTCTGGTTATTGAGCAGTTGAAGCCCTGCTCGTGGACGCGACAGCGGCCAAGAGTCGGGGGTTCCCGCGGTTCGAGCGGCGGATTCATTCGTTCAGGGGATTTCGGCGCCGTGCCAAACCCGCCGTGTGCTCCCTCTCCCACATCTGTGCGTGGGAGAGGGTCGTCGTGCGCAGCACGCGGGGTGAGGGCGTCACTGTCCGCCAAGCAAATCCTTGAGTGTTGCCGTCTACTCGTCTCGCGAACTCCCGCTCACCGCCCGTTCGCGACCAGGAACACCCACTCCCATCCATCCGGCCCGCGGCGGAAGCCCGCCCGCAGATCCCCGTAGGCCGGGTTGGTCGCGTACTCCGGCGGCGAGGCCCACACCGGCGTCGTGCCGACGGTCACGATCCCGCGGTCCATCAGGAAAGGCATGCGGTCCAGCGCGCGGTAACCCTCCCGCTCCCACGCGGCCAGCGTCTCCAGCGTGCCGACCTCCACGGGGCCGAGCGTGCCCGCAAAGGTGCGGGCCATCACCGGGCGCAGCGCCTGGATGTCGCGCATGGACGCGGCCTGCCGCACGGCGAACGCAAAGTCCGCCAACTCCATCCGCGCCGCGTCGATCGGATGTGGCGCGTAGTGCACCACCGCGCCACGCTCCAGCCAGCCGGTGGGCGCCCCGGGGCAGACCGCGCACCGGAGCAGCAGATCCGTCGTATCCGCCCGCAGCACCTCCAGCCGCATGAAGATGTGGGGCAGCGGCGTCATTCCCGTCTCGCCGCGCAGGCGCAGGCCGGCCGAGCGCGTCCACACGCTCTGGTTCTGCGCGATCGGTGGCGGAACGGGTGCGGCGGGCTGCACCTCCACAGGCGGGGCGGGCGGCGCGGTGACGGGGCGCGGACGGGCCGGCCCGCCACACGCGGCAAGCACGAGCAGGAGCGGAACGAAGCGGCGCATGGGTCTGGCGAGAGAAGGCGGGGCGTTCGGTTTCCGCGCCCCGGCGTGGCGTTTAGATTCGTCGATCTCGATTCATCGAACACGAATCTAACGTGATGAACTCCCATTCCGCGCCACTGGCGCTCATCTGCTCCGTTCCGTTCGAGTGCGCACGTCTCGTGGCGGCGCTCGACGACGGAGAACCCGTCGTCATCGGCCGCAAGGATGGGTGGACGGGGCGGCTGGGCGGCACGCCCGTCATCATCCTCCCCGGCGGGATGGGCAAGACCAACGTCGCGCACGCGGCCACGGCGCTGCTGGAAACGCGCGCGGTGTCGGGATTGGTGGGATTCGGCATCGGCGGCGCCTACCCCGGCTCCGGGCTTTCGCTGGGCGACGTCGCGCTCGCCACGCACGCCGTCTACGGCGACGAAGGCGTGCAGACGCCGGACGGGTGGATCGGCACGGACGCGATCGGCATTCCGCTCTGGCGCGGCGAGGCGGGCCCCGTCTTCAACGACTTCGCGCTGGATCAAGGACTGGTGGACCGGGCCCGCGCGGCGCTGGCGTGGTCCGGATGCGAGGTGCGGACCGGCCCGTTCGTCACCGTGAGCGCCTGCTCCGGCACGGATGAGCTGGGCCGCGAGCGCGCGGAACGCTTCGGCGCGCTGTGCGAAGGGATGGAAGGCGCGGCGCTGGCGCACGTCTGTGCCATCTACGGGGTACCGTTCCTGGAAGTACGCGCCGTGAGCAATCACGTGGAAGACCGCGACATGTCCCGCTGGCGCATCGCGCCGGCCGTGGAGGCCGCGCAGGACGCCGTCCTGACGCTGGCCGGGGCGTGGCCGCGCATCTGTAATCCGACACCGACCGAACCGGAACATGGCTGACCCGCATACGCTTTCGCTGGGCTACTCGCCCTGCCCCAACGACACCTTCATCTTCGACGCGCTGGTGCACGGCCGGATCCCGGCGGACGGGATGCAGTTTACCGAGCGGCTGGAAGACGTGGAAACGCTCAACCGGCTGGCCGCCGCGGCGGAGCTGGACGTCACCAAGATCTCGTACGGCGCCGCGCCCGCGCTGCTTCGCGACTACGTACTCCTGCGCAGCGGCGGCGCGCTGGGACGCGGCTGCGGCCCGCTGATCGTGTCGCGCGAGCCGATGGACCGCGAGTCGCTGCGGGGCAAGCGCATCGCCATCCCCGGCCGCAACACGACGGCGAACCTGCTGCTGCGCCTCTTTGCGCCCGACGCGGAGCCGGGGATCGAGGTCGTGTACAGCGACATCATGCCCGCGGTGGCGCGCGGCGACGTGGACGCGGGGCTCATCATCCACGAATCGCGGTTCACCTATCCGCAGCACGGGCTGGTGAAGGTGGCGGACCTGGGCGAGTGGTGGGAGCAGACGACGGGTCTGCCGATTCCGCTGGGCGGCATCATGGCGCGGCGGGCGCTGGGCGAGCAGGCCATCCGCGAGGTGGATGCCGCCATCCGCCGCTCGGTCGAGCACGCCTTTGCGCACCCGGAAGACTCGCGCGCGTACGTCCGCGCGCACGCGCAGGAGATGGATGACGCCGTCGCGAAGCAGCACATCGACCTGTACGTGAACCGCTTTTCGGTGGATGTGGAGCCCGAGGGCGAGCGCGCCATCCGCGAACTGTTCCGCCGCGCGGCGGATGCGGGGCTGCTGGATGCGGATCATCCCGCGCCGTTCCTGGACGCGGCGGCGTAGCCCTCACCCCGCGCGCTGCGCGCGACGACCCTCTCCCACAAACGGACGTGGGAGAGGGAGCACACCCCGGTTTTGTGCGATCCGGATGATCTGGCGCGGGCGACGGGCACCCCCCCTCCCCCCAGCCCCCTCGCCCCGCAAGCGGGGGAGGGGGGGCCGTTCGGCGCGGAGGATGGTTCGGTGAGCGTCCGCAGTTTTTGTCCGGCGGTTGAAACCGCGCCTCGAGAACCACGAAGTCCGCCTCCGCGGACTGCGGCGGCGGACACTGTCGAACGCCTGTGATGCAGTTGAAGCCCCGAACCGGATGCGCCAGCAGCCGGTGTCGGGGCTTTCCGCTTTTTGAGCGGCGGATTTATTCGCTCTCGTTGGGGGAGGGTGGGCCGGTGGTGCCGGCCCGGGTGGGGGCCGCCCGCGAACTCCGCCCCTCACACGAATCCCGCCGGCAACAAAAACGGGGGCGCACCTGATCGGTGCGCCCCCGTTTCGTTCATCCGCTGAGACGATCAGCGACCGCCGCGGTACCCGCCGCCGCCATCACGGCCGCGTCCGGGACCGTCGCGGCGCGGGCCGCGCGGACCGTCCGCGTAGTCGCGGCGCGGAGGGCCGCTGGCCCCGCGCACCTCGCCCTGATCCTCACGCGAGCGGCGGATGGCCACCGGCCGCCCGCGGATGCTCGCCTTGCTCAGCTTCTCCACGATCGCGTCCGCATCGGCCTCGTCCACATCCACCAGCGTGAACTGGTCCGCGATCTCGATGGCGCCGATGCGGTCGCCGCTGATGCGCGCCTCGCCCGCGATGGCGCCCACGATGTCCGCCGGGCGAATCCCCCGCCGGCGGCCGATGCCGATGTACAGCGTCGCCTTTCCGGCCGGCGTGCGCCCGCCTTCCTGGCGGTCGCGGCGCCCGCGCGGGCCACGGCCCTCTTCGCCGCCGCTGCTGAAGCGCTCCGTGCGCTGCCCGCCGCGATCGTCGAACTCCGGAATCTCCGTATCGCTCCCCGGCTCTTCCGTCCCCGACTTCTTGGCCGCGATGCGCAGCGCCGCGGCCGCCACGTCGATGGGATCGAACTCCTCCATCAGCGGGCGGACGATGTCGCGGAACGCTTCCAGCTCGTCCGGCGACGCCAGCGCCTCACGCACCGAATCCACGATGCGGCCGCGGCGGCGGGCCCGGATCTCCTCCGGACGCGGCACCTTGGCGTGCTCAAAGGGCTGCCCCGTCGTGCGCTCGATGGCCTTGAGCAGGAACCGCTCGCGCGGCAGCACCAGCGTAAGCGCCGTACCTTCGCGCCCGGCGCGCGCCGTGCGGCCGATGCGGTGCACGTACACTTCCGGCGTCTGCGGAATGTCGTAGTTCACCACGTGGCTCACGTGCTCCACGTCCAGCCCGCGCGCCGCCACGTCCGTGGCGATGAGCAGGTCCGCCGTGCCCTGGCGGAACTTGGCCATCACCCGGTCGCGCTGCGCCTGCGCCAGCCCGCCGTGCAGCGCCTCGGGGTGGTAGCCCCGCACGCCCAGCGCCGCCGTCAGTTCATCCACCTCGCCGCGGGTGCGGCAGAAGATGATGGCCGAGGTGGGCGCCTCCACGTCCAGAATGCGCGCCAGCGCCTCCAGCTTGTGCTGCCGCGGCATCAGGTACGCCACCTGCCGCACCAGCGGAGTGTCCAGCTTTTCGGGGACGACGGTGACGCGTTCCGGCTCCTTGAGCGCGCGCCGCGCCAGGTCGGCGATGCGCGGCGGGAAGGTGGCCGAGAACAGCGCCGTCTGCCGCTCCTTGGGCAGCTGCTCCAGAATGGCTTCGATGTCCTCGATGAAGCCCATGTCCAGCATCTCGTCGGCCTCGTCCAGCACCACGTACTGCGTGCCGGAAAGGTCCAGCGAGCCGCGCCGGATGTGGTCCAGCAGACGCCCCGGCGTGCCGACCACGACCTGCACCCCGCGCCGCAGTTCGCGAAGCTGGCGGGTGATGTCCTGCCCGCCGTACACGGCCAGCACCGAAACGCCGCGCCGCGCGCCGTACTTCTGCGTGGCCTCGGCCACCTGAACGGCCAACTCGCGGGTGGGCGCCATCACCAGCGCCTGCACGCCGCGGACGGACGGGTCAATGCGCTGCACCAGCGGCAGCGCGAACGCCGCCGTCTTTCCCGTTCCGGTCGCCGCGCGGCCGATGACGTCGCGCCCGGCCAGCAGCACGGGAATGGCGCGTACCTGAATGGGCGTGGGCTCCTCGTACCCCAGCGCGTCCAGCGCCACGAGGATTTCCGGGGCCAGCCCCAGGTCCACGAAGCCCGGGCCCTGCGGCGGCTCCGGGCGAACGTTCTGCGCCACGGCCGGAACGTCCGCCGGGGCGGGCGCTTCGGACGGGGCCCCGGCGGAAACCGGAGCTTCCGCCGGGGTCTCGGCGGAGGCCGGAGCCTCCGCCTGCGACTCACGGGTCACCGGCTCATCGGCCGGCTGCGCCTCCGCGGCGGGCGCCTGGGCCGTGGGTGTGGCTTCCGGCGCGGCGGCGTCGCCGGGCTCGGGGGTATTCTGCGGCGCGCTCTCGGGCGCGGTGTCTTCCGGCATCATCAGTCTTCGTGTTCGGTCTCCGGCTTCAGTATCCCACGGCGCCCACGTCGGGCTCGCGGGCGAACGCCTGGAAGGCGTCGGCCGGGTCTTGGTACCGCTCCAGAAAGCCGCGCAGCCGGCGGAAGCTGACCCGCAGCGTGCGCTCGCGCAGCAGCGTGTCGGGGTCCACCGGCGGCTCCAGCCACTCCGGGCGGTACTTGTCGGTCGTGCCGAACCGGGGGGCGTTGTCGAGCCCGTCCTCCGGAGGCAGCACGCCCATGCCGGACCGCACCAGCTCAAAAGCCAGCAGCGGATCCAGCCCTTCGTCGCGCGAGATGTCGTACATCAGTTCGGCGAGTTCGTCGGCCATGCCCACGCCCACCGCCTCCTGCACCACATCCAGCCGGCGCCGGCTGAGCTCGTCGGCGTTCAGCCCTTCTTCGGCCCCTTCGCGCAGTCCGCGCGGATCGCCGAACCAGGTGTCTTCGCCGCGGCGCTGGCGCCTGCGTTCACTGTACGCGTCCAGAACGTGTCCGGCCCGCGCTTCCCTGTCCGTCGTCGTCCATTCCGTCTCGCCCACTCTGCCTCCCGGTGCGTGTTGGCCAACGCACGCGCGCAAGGGGCGGACCACCGCGCCAGTGCGGAGCGGAAAAACGAAACAGCGGGCGCTCACCGCACCCGCTGTCCCGCCATCCGCGCCGTCGTGGAGAGCGGCGTCAGTAGATGTACACCGGCGTGCCGACCGGGGCGTTGGCGAAGACGAACGCGATGTCGTCGTCAAACAGCCGCACGCAGCCGTGCGTTCCCCAGAAGCCCACCGCCAGCGGGTCGTTGGTCCCGTGGATGAGGATTCCGTCGCCCGTGTCGAGCTTGAACTTGCCCAGCACGTCGGGGATCTTGCGGTTCACCGTCCCGAAGGGCGGAATGTACAGCACGTCGTTGAACAGCAGCGGGCGTCCCGCCGGAATGCTGTCGAACTGGCCGGCCTTGAGGATTCCCAGCCGGTCGCCGCGGCGAACCACGCGGCCGTCCGCGCCCAGGTCGATGCCGCCCGCCGGAAACTGGCGCACGGTCTCGTGCTCGCCGTAGTAGTGCCAGTCGGGCGGATTCCAGAGCGGGTTTTCTTCCTTGGCCAGCACCACGCGGCGTCCGCGCGGCGTGCTGAAGTCGGCGCGGCCGATGCCCTTGGGGCCGCGCACCACGCCCATGCCCACCCCGGCCGCCGCCTCCATCAGCGTGTCGCTGCCGTTGATGAGCCACAGCTTGCGGTCGTAGATGGAAACGATGATGCGCCGTCCCGTGGCGCGGTTGGCCGCCGTGCGCCAGCGCACCCACTCCACGCTGTCGGCGCGGTTGCGGGGGGCGTGGGGCGCGGGGTCCGGGTTGTCGACGCCCATGCGCCGCAGCCGGTCCTGCATCAGCTCCTCGCGCGACACCAGGCCGCGGGGACGCGAATCTTCCGGGTCCGGCACGGTGTCCCGCGCGGCCTGCGCCGCGGCCGGAACCGCCGCGCCCAGCGCCAGCAGCACGGCCAGCGCCGCTCGTTTCAAGCTTGCCTGCACCATCGTGACCTGCTCCTGCGCGTGTAGAAGGCCGAACATACAAGTCTCGCGCAAACGCGCGCGATGTCAAGGCGTACGCCTGCACGGGCCGCGCGCGCGGAGTCCGTCCGCGCCCGCCGGCCTCAGTGTACGGCAGGCTCCGGGCCATCGTTTCGTCCCCTGCCCCGGGCGCGCGGCGGATTCCGCGAACAGCCGTTTCACACGGAGGTCACGGAGGATGCACGGAGGTCACGGAGCCGCGTCCGCACCTCCCTCGAGCGCCGCCACGTACCGCGCGGCGGAACGGGCGACGGCGTTCCGGGCGTCCTCCATCACGTGCATGTCCCACCAGGCGCCGTAGATGCGGTCAAAGGCGTACGGCTCTACGACGGCGGCGACGCGGCGCACGCTCGCCGCGTCCAGCGGGATCAGGTTGGGATAGCTGCGGAGGAAGCTGACCCACCGCCGGTCGGGGACTACCTGGATGATGTCGCCGGTCAGCAGCGCGCCGCGGCCGTCCGCGCCATCCGCCCAGTGCAGTACCGTGCCGCCCGCGAAGTGGCCCCCGCAGCGGATGAGCGTGGCGCCGCCGCCCAGATCGCGCGTCTCCCCGTCCCAGAACTCGATCCGCTCGTCCGGCCGCATCACCCACTCGCGGTCGGCGGCGTGGAGCAGGACGGGCGCGTCAAAGGCCCGCGCCCACTCCACCATGGTCGTGTAGTAGTGCGGATGGGAGATGGCGATCGCCCGGAGCCCGCCGAGCGCGCGGATGATGTCGATGGTGGCGTCATCCAGGAGGGCGATGCAGTCCCACAGGATGTTTCCCGCCGGCGTGCGCACCAGCAGCGCGCGCTGCCCGATGGCGAACCGGGGCTCCGTGCCGATCCCCATCAGCCCCGGCTCCAGCCGCTGCCACGCGTTGCGGTGCGTCCGGCGGAGATCCTCCAGCGTGGTCCACCGCTGCCCGCCGTGCCCCACGTACTGCCGCTCGTCCGCGCAGATGGGGCACGCGTCCGGCGGCGATGGCAACGGCGTGAACTGGGTGCCGCAGGTGACGCAGATCCAGGCCCGCATCTCGTCCGTCATCACACGCAGCTCCAAGGGTCAGCGGAGAAAAATGCGGATCGTGACGAAGATCGCCGCCGCGGCGCTGGCCAGGATCACGCCGAGGGCGAGGCGTCCCGCCCACTCCAGCCACGCACCGCCCGTCCACTCCGGAGTCCGGGCCGCGCTGGGGACGGCGAGCAGGCCGATCAGCAGGCCCACCGCCAGCCCGCCCGCGTGCGCCGCGTTATCGATGTAGGCGTACGCAATCCCGCCCACCACGCCGATCAGCGCGATGTTGAGGAGCAGCGCGCGGGAGAACCCCTCGGGAAAGTCGGCCCGGCGGCGGCGCACCATCACGACCAGAAACCCGAACAATCCCATCAGCCCGCCGGAGGAACCGACCGAGACTCCGTCCGGGGGCAGCAGCGCGCTGGCCGCCCCGCCCGCCAGCGCCGCCAGCAGAAAGGTGATGGGGAGCCACGCACGCGGCGCGCGGCGTTCCATCATCCGGCCCAGCGAGTCCAGCGCGGACACGTTGAACGCCCAGTGCACGACCCCGCCATGCAGGACCGGCGCGGTGAGCAGGCGCCACCACTCGCCCATCTCCAGCCAACGCATGCTCACCGCCCCCGCATGCACGCTCGCCGTGAGCGCCAGCACCTGCAGCAGTCCGGTCGCCGCCAGCGTGCCGACCATCGCCGTCGTCCATTGCGCGGGAACGGTCTGGCGGAACCATCCGGCGGCGAACGCGTTCAGGTCCCGCTCCATCCGCTCCGCATCCATCCCCCGGGCCCGTGCGCGCGCCGAACCCAGGTACGCCACCCAGCCCGCGAACAGCACGGCTGCGGAGATGGACAATGTTCTCGAAGCCGCCCCGGACAAGCCGAACGACCCCGTGTACAGGACGGTAAACAGCAGCATCCCGGGGACCACCGCGTCCTGCCGGCGGTTGCGCGAGGCCAGTGCGTCCATCAGAAACGGCACCCTCCATACGGGAACGACGCCCTCGCTTTCCGGCGTCCACACCAGCGACGGCCCCACCCCGCGCTTCACCAGGTCGATCAGCTTCTCGCGGGCTACCGGTACTGGCTCGCCGCTCGTGCGCGACACCATGCCGTACTCGCCGGTGGTTGTCTCGGACGGCGGCGGCACCAGGTCGCGCCAGGTGTGCGGTCCGGCGCGGGCCACGGCCGGAATCCTGGGACGCGTGGCCTGCTTCGCCTGGCGCACCTCGTCCCGGGTAAGCCGGGTGTGAAATGGATTCCACGCCAACCACGCAGCCAGCCCCACCCCGGCGAGGAGCCAGGCGGCGACGCCGGGATTGTCCCTGGCGAACACCGCGATCCCGGAGACCACCAGCAGGCCGACTGCCATCACCCCCGAGTGCCGGCCACGGATGCGCTCGCCGATGGCGTCGCGCAGCATCGGCACGTCCCACGGGCGCACCAGCCCATCCGACCCCGGCGTCCACACGCGCGGCGGCAGCAGGCGCGAGCCGCACCGCCGGATCAGCTCGGCCTGCGTGCACGCCACCCGGCCGTCGCGCGGGTCCTCGTACCCGTACGGCAGCGCTTCCGCGATGGACGGATCAGGCGTGGGATCCAGCGGCTGGTTCACGGAGAGCGGAGATCGGGAGGGTGGGGAGAACCTGATTCCGGTAAGAATATGAATCCGCCGCGCCGGTGCAATCTCCAGAAGACCAGAGGAAGGGATCACGCAGAGCAGCAGAGCAGCAGAGGAGAAGCGGTGCAGTTCTCTGCTCCTCTGCTGCTCTGCGTGAGACCCCGTTCCTCAGGGCAGAAAGGCGATGCCCAGCATGGCAAGAATGGCGATCACCGCGGCGATGGCGAGGATGACGAGCGACGCGATCCCCGCCCGCTCCAGCCCCGGCCCGCCGCGCGGGTCCCACCGCTTCGCGCCTTCGGGGATGGCGAAGAAGCCGATTGCCGCGCCCGCGACGATGCCGCCCAGGTGCCCCGCGTTGTCGATGTACTGGTAGTAGACCAGCCCCAGCCCCGCGATCAGCGCGATGTTGATCACCAGCGAGCGCAGAAAGCCCGGCGGCATGTGCTGCCTGCGGCGGTGCGCCATCACCAGCAGAAAACCGAACATCCCCATCAGCCCGCCGGACGCGCCCACGCTCTGCGCGTCCGGCGGCAGAACGAAGCTCGCCACCGAGGCCCCCAGCGCCGACACCAGGAACACCAGCGGCACCCATCCGCGCGGCGCACGCCACTCGATGGACTTTCCCAGCGACCGCAGCGCGCTGAAGTTGAGGATGAAGTGCAGCGGGCCGCCGTGCATCAGTTCCGCCGTAAGCAGCAGCCACCACGCACCCGACCGCACGCGCGCGGGGTCCATCGCGGCCGGCGTGATGTACGCGTCGCCCCGGCCGAACCCGGCCCATGCGGCCGCGCCGTTGCCCACCCCGAAGAACACCAGCACCTGCACCAGCGCCACCGCGCCGATGATGACGGCAAGCGCCAGGGTGAACGGGGCCGGCGGCGCGGGCGGAAGCGGGCGCGGATCGGGGTCTGGATCCCCGTCCAGCGGCGGATGGGTCTGCCACCGGTCCGGGCGGGCGGGCGCGGCGGCGGGCTCCGGCGGCAGCGGCGGGCGGGGTGGATACGGATCGTGATCGGTCACGCGATGTCGTTCTGCGAAAGGGACGGGGCGCGCGGGTTCCGCGCCGCAACTGCGCCGTGGGACGGCAATCCGCACGCCGGGCGCGCGCGGGCCTGCCAAACGGATGCGGATGCTGTAGATTGAGGCCCGCCGCGCGTCCGGGACGCGGCCCCGCCGTCGCACCCCCTTCCCGCAGCAGCCTGATGAGCATCGCCGAGATCTTCGAGACCATGGAATACGGCCCCGCACCCGAAAGTGCCTCGCCCGCGGTGGCCTGGCTGGAGGAGCGGGGACGCACCTTCGGGCACTTCATCGCCGGCGAGTGGCGCGATCCGCGGGGCGGGGAGTACTTCGACACCAGCAATCCGGCCGACAACCGTCCCCTCGCGCGGCTGGCGCATGGGAGCACGGAAGACGTGGACGACGCCGTGCGCGCCGCCCGCGAGGCGCTTCCCGCGTGGCAGGCGCTGGACGGCCATGCGCGCGCCCGCTACCTGTACGCCATCGCGCGCCACATCCAGCGCCACAGCCGTCTGTTCGCCGTGCTGGAAACGGTGGACAACGGCAAGCCCATCCGCGAGTCGCGCGACATCGACATCCCGCTGGTGGCCCGGCACTTCTACCACCACGCCGGGTGGGCGCAGTTGATGGACACGGAGTTCCCGGGCGCAACGGGCGTGGGAGTGGTGGGGCAGATCATCCCCTGGAACTTTCCGCTGCTCATGCTGGCATGGAAGGTGGCCCCCGCGCTGGCGATGGGGAACACCGTTGTCCTGAAGCCCGCGGAGTTCACCTCGCTGACGGCGCTCCTGTTCGCCGAGGTCTGCCGTGACGCGGGCCTCCCCGCGGGCGTGCTGAACGTGATCACCGGCGACGGCCGCACCGGCGCCGCGCTGGTCGCGCACGACGACGTCGACAAGATCGCCTTCACGGGCAGCACCGACGTGGGCCGCATCATCCGCGTGGCCACGGCGGGCACGGGCAAGAAGCTGTCGCTGGAGCTGGGCGGCAAGTCGCCCTTCCTGGTCTTTGACGACGCCGATCTGGACAGCGTGGTCGAGGGAGTCGTCGACGCCATCTGGTTCAACCAGGGGCAGGTATGCTGCGCCGGCTCGCGCATTCTGGCGCAGGAAGGGATCGCCGAAAAGCTGACGGCGCGGCTGCGCGAGCGGATGGAAACGCTGCGCGTGGGCAATCCGCTGGACAAGTCGGTGGACATCGGGGCGATCGTGGCGCCGGTGCAGCTGGACCGCATCCGCGAACTGGTGGAGCAGGGGCGGCAGGAGGGCGCGTCGCTCTGGCAGCCGTCGTGGAGCTGCCCCACCGAGGGCTGCTTCTTTCCGCCCACGCTGTTCACCGACGTGCAGCCGTCGTCCACCGTGGCGCAGGTGGAGATCTTCGGCCCGGTGGTGGTGCTGATGACCTTCCGCACGCCCTCGGAGGCGGTGGAGCTGGCCAACAACACGCCGTACGGCCTGGCCAGCAGCGTGTGGACGGAAAACATCAACCTGGCCCTGGACATCGCGCCCAAGATCAAGGCCGGCACGGTGTGGATCAACAGCACCAACCTGTTCGACGCGGCGGCCGGATTCGGCGGCTACCGGGAGAGCGGGTTCGGGCGCGAGGGCGGGCGCGAGGGGCTGTGGGAGTACATCAAGCCGCGCTGGGAAGTGGCCGGCAAGGGCTCCGCGCCGCGGCGGGAAACGGTGCGTACCAAGCCGCCGCGCGGGGAAAAGCAGAAGAACGGCGGGCCCTCGCTGCCGCCCATCGACCGCACCGCCAAGCTGTACATCGGCGGCAAGCAGGCGCGGCCGGACAGCGGGTACAGCATGCCCGTGTACGGCCCCGGCGACCGGCTGGTGGGCGACGTGGGGCTGGGCAACCGCAAGGACGTGCGCAACGCGGTGGAGGCGGCGCACAAGGCCCGCGGCTGGGGCGCGGGCACGGCGCACAACCGCGCGCAGGTGCTGTACTACATGGCCGAGAACCTGGGCGCCCGCGCCGACGAGTTCGCCCGCCGCATCGCCGCCATGACCGGCGACGAGGCCGGCGCCGAGCGCGAGGTGGAGGCCAGCATCCGCCGCCTGTACACGTACGCCGCCTGGGCCGACAAGTACGACGGCCTGGTGCACGCGACGCCGCTGCGCAACGTGACCATCGCCATGAACGAGCCCATCGGCGTGGTGGGCGTGGCCTGTCCCGATGCGTTTCCGCTGCTGGGCTTCATCAGCACGGTGATGCCGGCGGTGGCCACGGGGAACAGCGTCGTCGTCGTGCCTTCGGAGCGGTGGCCGCTGGTGGCCACGGACTTCTACCAGGTGCTGGATACGTCGGACCTGCCGGGCGGCGTGGTGAACATCGTCACCGGCAAGCGCGACGAACTGGCCGAGACCCTTGCCTCGCACGACGACGTGGAGGCGATGTGGTACTTCGGCTCGGCGGACGGGAGCGCCATGGTGGAGCGCCTGTCTGCCGGCAACATGAAGCGCACCTGGGTGGGCTACGGCCGCGACCGCGACTGGCTGGATGCCGAGCAGGGCGAAGGCCGCGAGTTTCTGCGGCAGGCCACGCAGGTCAAGAACGTGTGGGTGCCGTACGGCGAGTAATTCCGCTTTCGGTTGATGAACGGCGGCAGGCCGGGATCCGTGTGGATCCCGGCCTGTTTTGCGTTCGCCTGCTCTGTCGTTTCACGCGGAGGACGCGGAGGTTTCAACAGAGGGGCACGCGGGGGAACTGCAGGGGGAGATGATGCCCGCCCTCATTGAGATCACGCCCTTCATCCCTGTTCCCTATTCCCTGCCCGGCTCGCGCGCTGGGGCCCGGCTCACCGTGTGCGACTCGATGCGCCACGCGCCGTCCGCCCCGCGGCGCGCCACCATCAGGTACGTGCCGAACACGGCCTGCGGGGGCCGGCCGGGCGCGGCGACGTTCTGCGAGTACACGCCGCGCTCGTACGCCAGCGCGCCGTCCTCCGCCGAGGCCTCGGCTTCCATCACGAAGTCCTGCAGCGCGGTAAGGCTGCGTGCGTAGCCGTCGCGAATGGACTCCCGCCCGCGGACCACCACGCCCGACGACCCCACCAGCGTGGCGCTGTCCGTGTACAGCCCCGCCAGCGCCGCCGCGTCACGCGCATTGTACGCGCGCACAAAGGCGGCGTGCAGCGCATCCAGCGACGCGGAACCGGTGGATGCGGTACGGCGTGACGCCAGGGCGGCCGATGAGGATGCGGTTCGCGCGGGCGTCTGCGTCGGCTCCGCCTGCCGCGCGTCTCCAGAGGCGGGCTTGCACGCGAGCATCAGGGGAAGCAGCAGAATCAGGTGGCGTTTCATTCGGTTGGGTGGCTGGGGCGACTGAAACGCTTGGTGTGAGTTTCGGGATACATTCGGTGCGCTCGGTGTACACTTGGGCGGTCCTTTAGCCCGAGAATACCACAATGCT